>JACRBK010000570.1 GCA_016234525.1 Chloroflexota bacterium | reverse complement strand
TTGCCAGCAGTTCCATGCCTTCTACCCCATTCTCTGCGGTGTGAACTTGTGCGCCCAAAAAGGTGAGCATCTCTTTGGGTATTGTCAAGTTATCGGGGTCATCGTCAACGATGATCACGGTCCAGGTTGTTATCGGAATATCTGAAGGAAGCATAGTTCTTTCCTCTACTGCGCGAGGGTGCTGGGGAGCGGCTCTGAACTACGAGCTTCCTCAGTCACTATGGGTAGGAGTACTGTAAACGTGCTCCCTTTGCCCAGTTCACTTTGAACGCGCACATTTCCAGCCATCATTAGAGATAAATTGCGCACAATCGCCAACCCCAGCCCTGTGCCGCCATGTTGGCGCTGTGTTGTGCCGTCAACCTGACGAAACTCGTCAAAGATGTATTCCTGGGCATGTGCCGGAATACCTGAGCCGGTATCGCTCACGGCGATGGTCCATGTATTATCGCTCTGTTTGCGCAATTCCAGACGGACATGGCCTTCGGTCGTAAACTTAAAAGCGTTAGAAAGCAGGTTAAGCGTAATCTGTTTGAGGCGGTCGGAGTCGCCCACGATCACTTTGGGCAGTCGATCATCAAGTGCCACCTGAAAATCAAGCCCCTTGTTATCCGCTAGCGCTTTTATCTGTGCTACAACTTGATCAAGCCAGGTTTGGAGAACAATTGGCTGCTTGATAAGGTCAAGACGCCCGGCCTCAATCTTCGAGATGTCGAGAATATCATCGATGAGTTTTAGGAGATTTTTTCCATTGAGCAGGAGCCGCCCGTGAAAATCGCGCTGTTTGTCGTTCAGCGGACCCGCCATGCCCGCTATCAAAATCTGGGTATAGCCGATGATAGCATTGAGCGGTGTCCGTAGCTCGTGCGACATAGTAGCCAAAAATTCGCTTTTCAGACGTGTGGCTTCTTCGGTCTTCTTGACCGCTATCGCCAGTTCGTGGCTGGTTTTTGCCAGACGTGTTGTGCGCTCACGCAGTTCAGCCGTGCGTTCTTGAACGCGCTGTTCCAGAGATACGGTGAGTTCTTGCAGTTCGTTCTGCCGGTGTTGGACTGCCCCCGCCATCTCATTAAAGGCATTTCCTAGGCGACCCACTTCATCGGTCGTCGTGACGGCGAAGCGCTGCTGATAGTCGCCCCCGGCCATTGCACCCGCCACCGTCTGAAGGTTAGCAAGTGGCGCAACGATATTTCGCCAGACAAACAGGGCAATGATACCGACCACGATCAGACCAATCAAGATGACGCCAATTGTGGCAAGATTGATGACATCGCGTTGGAAGCTATAGAATCTGTTCAGGTCCGCGTAAATCGCGATGAATGTGTCTGCCGAAGTTCTGCGCGATCCCAGAGCGATAACGGCCTGGATATGGGGAATTCCATCCGAGTTATACAAAAACTGATCGTTGGTCGCTATGATTCCATTCTGCGCTTGTTCGAACAGGCTTGAATCAATTGCAGAAGTGACGATTTTCTGTTCAAACTGAGTATGGGCTTTGATCTCACCGGCCTGGAACAGCGCCAGATGGATGTCATCACGATCTCGGGCTAACAGGTCCAAGAACTTCTCGTCAAGGCTCTGACTGGCCACCAGCGCGCCGACAACTGTCCCCGATTCATCACGAAGAGGGGTGGTCGCGCCGAGCAGTAAATTTGTTCCTGAGGCATCGGTCAAAACGCCAGTGGTTTCAACACCGAGCAGCCCATACGAGAGCAGAGAGTCGCTCATCCCGGCTTGTGAGGCATCCTCGCTTATATCGAAGGTCGTTAGACTGTTACCATCCGTATCTACAACCTCAATCGCATCGAATGTATTGGCGGCGGCAGTCGTCAGTACAATGGTACGTACTGCGTTGACATTCCCATCAGCGACAGCCTGAACCAACCCAGGCGAGTTTGCCAGAAGTTTGGCGTTTGCCAAGACTCCCTGTTCAGTTTGAATGAGACCCTGCTGAATCGCGGTCGCTTCACTTTTAAGCTGCTGGCGTCCGGTTTGTTCCATCAGTCTGGTTGCATTTCGATTGAGGATCAGTAAACCGAGGGCCAGAGTGACCGCCAGGACGATGAAGACGATACTATTCAGTTTGACGCCAAGACTTAGGCTCTTGAAATAGCGCATTATAGTTCTCTCTTCAACACCATGCTTTGGTGCATGGTGTGGCTGTTAGTTGATGATTACGCTGAGTTGGCGTAGCGCGTTTTTGCCTTGCTCAGACACCAGCCAATCGATGAGAGGCTGCATATCCGCCTGACGCTCGGCCAAATAGCCGATGCCCAACGCGCCCGTGATAGGGTAATCGGGATCGTCAGGACGCAAACCATCCAAGGAAATTGGCTTGACTTTTGCGCCTGCTGCTACCACAGCGGGCCATGTCCCAAAGCCTACGGCTCCTTCAATACCCTCGACTGCATTGATCATATCGCCCTGGCTGGTCATAATCTGGGCTGATTCTGGAAACGGGTTGTCGCCAAAAATCGTCTCACGCAGGGCCGTAGTACTTGAGTCGCTTTCATCCCGCACATAGAGAACAATTTCCATATCTGGTCCGTTGACCTCAGACCAGTTGACGATTTCCCCAAAAATGATGGCAGTGGCTTGCTCACTCGTTAACTCGATGTCACCTACACCTTCATTGACAAACATCGCCTGGCCGGATCTACCGAATTCTGCATATTCAATTGCTTCATTATCTTTAGGTGCGCGTGCCATGGCTGCAATATCCAGTGTGCCGCCAAGAACACCTTCGACTCCACCACCTGTGCCGGTTCCCGTCAGCGTCTCCAGTCGAAAACCGGGTACTGCGCCCTCGAAGGCTGGTTTGATCGCTTCGAGAATGGTGGTTGTCCCACCGGAGCCAGAAACGGTTAGCGTGACTACAGTCGCAGCCGCTGGATTTTCTTCTTCATCGTCGGATGAAGAGAGCAGAATCCATGCACCGATCCCTATAAATGCTAAGACAACGATCAGGACGAGTGCGACTTTCCAATTCATGAACCTGGACATGTTTTACTCTTTCCCTTATATAAGTGATGTACCCAAGGTACTTGTATGATCTGATGATTTGTTGTCACACGGTCGTTTCTGACTCGTGTGCCGTCCGTCATTGGTGAGTGTGGTTCCAATCAACTGGAAAAGTTGATCGATATGACCTTTGCCTACAACGCCGATAATGCCTGGCAGCCGTGAGAAATCAATCTCGTCTAGAAGGCAGGCTGTGACGATAATGACAGGGATATTACGCGAGGTTTCGCTGTCGTACAAGCGCTTAACCGTCCCATAACCATCTAACCGAGGCATCATTAGATCAAGCAAGATCAGACGAGGAATCTTTTGTGCGACATGTGATAATGCTTGTTCGCCATCGGTTGCAGTACGAGTTTTGAACCCCAATTGCTCGACGATGATAGAAAGAATCAGTAAGACATCCTCATTGTCATCGACAATGAGGACATAGTCATCGGTATTCACGGCCCTTGTCCTATGGTTGGCTCCCCACCTTACCATATAATTAGAATACCATAATTATCCTAATTTAGTGTGTGAATAATTTCCTAATTCCGCTCGCATAGTATGCTGCATTCTCAGAAACAGCTATTACTACCCATCAGGCAAGGTTGTTGTCTTACAAGGTGTTACCATGCTGTATGTAGATGCTGCGCAGTTCCCCGGTATCATGCATCAGACATCGGGTTTTGAGAGGACCTGTCTCTGGCGCATTGACAGTTCAGCCAGCCAGAGACAGTGTTAAAGGGGCCTAAGCTGATTGGCGCGGAACCAGCCTACAGGGGCATTCTAATATTCGTTTGGATCCTGTTTCACGGCCTTCAATACGGTCAAATAGAGCCTCGGCTAATTTTCGTCCAATATCGACCGGGGTCTGTGCCATTGTGGTCAAATGCGGGCGGATAATGGATGCTTCTGGAATATCATCAAACCCCATGATAGCAATGTCATCGGGGACACTGTATCCGGCATCCTGTAATTCGAGAATCAGCCCGATGGCCATCAGGTCATTGACGGCAAAAATCACGGGGGGCCAGTGGTCGTGGGCCAGCAGCTTTCGGGCGGCCCGCCGTCCGCTTTCCAGGGTGAAGTCGCCCTCGAAGGAGACGTAATCCGGTTCGATAGTTAATCCCGCTTGTTCCATCGCTCTTTGATAACCGCGCCAGCGGCGCGGGCCAGGCGGGTACAGGTCGGGTATGCCGAAGTAACCCACTTGTGAGTAACCGCGTTCTTTAATCAGCCAGGTGATCGCTTCATAAGTGGCTTTGCCATCGTCTGCCCATACGACATCCACCTGGGGATGCTCAATCTGTTTGCCTATGACCACCACAGGAGTTTGGGTCAGTGTGATAAAACGATCGATATCCTCATCAGTCAGGTGGATGGGAACCATGATGACTCCATCAACCGGACGGCGGATAACAGCATCGAGAAAATGTCTCTCATTATCATCACGGTGGTCACTGTTGGCGATGATAACATCATAGTCGTGCTGCCGAGCTACGTCTTGAATAACACGCGCAATTGGATGATAAAATGCGTTTGAAATGTCGGCGATCATCAGTGCAATCATCTGGGATTGTTGGGTCCGCAGACTGCGAGCAGTCATGTTAGGACGATACCGCAGCTCTTTTACCGCCTCAAGTATTTTCTGGCGCGTCTCTTCACTGATCGAAACTGTCGTAGAAGCGTCGTTGAGAACACGCGAAACGGTGGGTTGGGAGACTCCGGCCAAACGAGCCACATCGCGCATGGTGGGGGGTTTCGAGTTCGGGTTTGGTTTGGACATAGGTTACA
This sequence comes from Chloroflexota bacterium, assembly GCA_016234525.1. Taxonomy (GTDB): domain Bacteria; phylum Chloroflexota; class Anaerolineae; order Aggregatilineales; family Aggregatilineaceae; genus JACRBK01. Next base: position 9,019 of record JACRBK010000570.1, on the reverse strand, counting down.
CTTTCCAAAACGGATATTGTAAACCACTAACGTCCTGATTATACACAGACGTTCGACTCCGATCCACCTCTGCATAACTTTTTTCAGAGATGACGATGACTTCTGTAATTTCAGCCATTATAACCTGTCAAGAGACGCGATCCGCAAAGTTTTTCTACCGGTCACGCCCATTGCTCGACAATCCATAAGAGCAGACCTATACTGTAAAGCATACGAATACATATATTCGATATCAACCGAAAAACGTTACAAATTCGCATTCTGATTTGAAGGAGCAACCGCATATGCCAAAACAACTTACGCGCCGCCAGTTTATTGGCTCAAGCCTGCTGCTTGGTACCAGCGTTAGGATGAGCCAGCCGGGTTTGACTCGGATGCAAAATCCAGCCGCAGCGCCATTATCTCTGCCTGGAAAGGATCGATCCATGTTTCTTGAATTAACGGGCGCGATCAGGCGCGTCCATGACCCGGTGATTATCAAAGAAGGGAGCATGTATTATGTCTTCTGTACAGGGGCAGGTATTCCTGTACGGAAATCCTCCGATCTCGTCGACTGGAAACTTGGTTTCCCGGCGATTGTTTTATCAACGATTCCTGACTGGGCACGGGAGAAAATCCCTGGTCAGAACGATATCTGGGCGCCGGATATTTCCTACTATAATGACAAATATCACCTGTACTATTCAGTATCGACTTTCGGAAAAAACCGCTCTGTCATTGGCCTGGTCACTAATAAAACTCTCGATTTTAAAGCCGACGGTTACGAGTGGGTCGATGAGGGATTGGTTTTGGAGTCCGTCGAGACCAATAACTATAACTGTATCGATCCGAACCTTGTGCTGGATGCTGACGGAGTCCCCTGGCTGGCATTCGGCAGTTTCTGGTCAGGGATCAAGATGCGCCGCCTGGATTATGCCACAGGCAAGCCTTCAGATGAAGACACCACGCTCTATTCCTTGGCTCGGCGTACCATCAATTCTGGAGCCATCGAAGCGCCCTTTATCATCCGCAAAGGAGGTTTTTATTACTTGTTCGCTTCCTTCGATTTTTGCTGTCGGGGAGCAGACAGCACCTACTTTGTAGCAGTTGGGCGTTCAGAGCAGGTTACCGGCCCTTATGTTGACCGCGACGGAGTCGAGATGCTCGCAGGCGGTGGCACGCAAGTTACTTTCCCAACAGAACGTTGGCGTGGTCCTGGTCATAACGCGATCTTGCAGGAGAATGGTGTCGAATATATTGTCTATCATGCGTATGACGCAGAAAACCAGGGTATCCCCACATTACGGATCGATCCGTTGACATGGGATGCGGACGGCTGGCCCTCGATCAGCCTTGAAGAATAGATTAGGAAATGAGGTTTACCCCTCCAGCCTATCGCACAAAAAGGAGGAGTCTGATCCCTCTCGATACGGTACAGAGGGAGGGGTAAACCAGGATATCGGGCGCACATCACCGCGCCCTGGCAAAACCGCCAATATAATCGACTAATCTACTGCGCCCGCTCCTCTAAAAATGTCGCATCCTCACGCGCTCTGTCTGTGGTAATGTCTGCCTGTGCTACGAGCGCCATGACGTTAAACAGCTTGCCGATAACCTTGCCCGGTTGGCTGTACGACTCAAACGAGATCCAAGTGCTGTCCGCCAGCCCCGGCCTGATCCACCAGGTGGAATCCGCCTCAAAACTTTCTGTGCCGTCATCGGGAGTGAGTACGACTGCGTTACGTTGGTGTCGCAGGTAAAAACCAGGAAAATTGAGCGATTCAATGGATACTGCTTCAGAATCAGCCAGCCCCGGAACAATCACAAACTGTGAATCCGCTATCGGGTTCACGAGCGAGTCCACACGGACGAGAAAATTCGCGTGACGCAGGTAGGCATTATCATAACTGCGCGCTTTGAACCGCGAGATCACCAGGGCCGGAAATTCGGGTAGTGGATCACTCCCAATATCACCAGAAGGGGCTGCTATTTCTTCGGTGGTCGAGACGGGTACGCCAAAATTGGGTGTGCCGTCCTCATTCCAGGTGAATTTCTGGACGCGGGTTGTCCGTCCACCATCGCAGCCGCCACTCGTCGAGTCATTGGCATGATAGACAATCCAATCCTCTGTGCCATCAGGAGATTTGAAAAAGCCATTGTGGCCCGGAGCAAACACCCCGTTTTCATCCGAACGTTGAAAGACGGGTTCAGCATGTTTGGTCCACGAATCTGCACTCAACGGATCGCCGCCGCTATAGGTGAGCATCCCCAGCTTATAATCGGGTGTCCAACATGCGCTGGCAGAGTAGATGATGAAGGTCTTATCATCGTGATGTAGTGAGACCGGCCCTTCGTTGACATAAGACCCGGCTGCTTCCCAGTCGTATTCCGGCTCCGAGATGCGAGTACGTTCCCCGCTGATTGTCCAGGGATCACTCATCGGCGCGATAAAGAGGGACTGAAGTCCATTCTCAAAGGCGGAGAAGAGAAAATACAACGAGTCGTTTAGCTGTAACACACTGCCGTCAATGGCCCAGGTGTTATACAACTGCCCTTTGTAGGTATACGGACCCATCGGGTCTGTTCCGGCGCTCTCCAAAACGTGCGGGTGCTGGTTGTCATAGGTTCCCCATGTTCCCGCCGAATAGTAGAAATACCAGCGCAAACCGTTGGGGCCATCTAACAAACGGAATTCCGGTGCCCACATATTGCAGCAGCGGGAAGAGTCCGTTTCAAAGTAAATCTGTAACGGCTCGGCGGTTTTTAGCCCTGCTAACGTTGGAGATTTACGCATCGTCAGCCCGGAAGCCCAGGTTGTTGCTGCGAGATAATAGTTTCCTTCGTAATACTCCAACCAGGGATCGGCGCCGTTATGTACGTTTAGCGGATTGCGCAGTTTCCCTGATGTTTCCTGATTACCCTGTCCATGAGTCACCCCCATGGTCACGAACAAGATAATCAGAATCAATAGAATACTGACGGGTAACGGCCATTGAATTCGCGGCTTCATCGTTTTTTAGCCTGCCTCACCTATACCAGTTGAGCCTCAATCGCGGTGAACGAGAGCGGCGGCAGAGTCAGTGTCGTGCGTTGATTTTTGACCGCCGGGGCATCCACTTTGACCGCTACAATCCGATTGGGATTATCGAAGCTGTTGGCATCTTTCGGGTCCGTTCCAGCAACTTGATAGACTGCTTTAATGTTTTGTGGCGCGTGATCTTGCCAGCATAGCTCGACGGAGAGGCTGTCGGTCTGGCTGCGGTTGACGATAAAGACCGCGTTGGCCTGGTTGGCTTCATCATACGATGACGAAACATCCAGAAGCGGCATATCGCCGAACTTCGCCGTCGAATACAACGGCGCTTTTACGGCCACATCGAGCGCGACACCGCTGGCGAGTTTGCTGAACAGCATGAAAGGATAGTAGATTGACTGTTTGAGAAGCGCATCACGGGTCGTCAGGATGGGCGCGATCACATTCACGATCTGGGCAAGGCAGGCGATTTTCAATATGTCGGATTTGCGCAGGAATACATTCATCCACTGGGCCACTACCAGCGCATCTTCCAGGTTATAGACTTCTTCGATAAGATGAGGTGCTTCGATCCAGCCGCCCTGCATATCGCTGGAGCCGGTCGCTTTGTACCATACATTCCATTCGTCCCACGACAGGTAAACATCGTGTTTTGAGCGGTGTTTGGCTTTGACATAACGCAGGACGCCGCTCACAGAGTCCAAATACATTTCGAACTCAGCGGCGAGGGCCAGGAAGCTGCCGGTGTCGTTATCGCGGTTGTTTGCGTAATAGTGGAGCGAGTGGTAATCCACCTGGTCCCAGCATAATTCGAGCACTGTACGATCCCATTCGGGGTAGGTCGGCATTCCCATGGAAGATGAGCCAGCCAGAATCAGCTTGATGGATGGATCCTGCCAGCGCATCATTTTGGCGGCTTCGCGCGCTTTTTTGCCATATTCTGGCGCGTCAAGATGCCCAATCTGCCAGGGGCCATCCATCTCATTTCCCAGGCACCAGTATTTGACTGCGTGCGGCTCCGGGTAGCCATGCGAGGCTCGCAAGTTAGCGTATTGAGTTCCTATCGGAGCATTACAGTATTCGACCAAATCAGCAGCCTCTTGGATGGAGCCGGTTCCCATATTGGCGGCTAACATTGGCTCAGTTTGGACGGTCTTACACCATTCGATGAATTCGTTTGTGCCAAACTGGTTAGTTTCAATCGACTGCCACGCCAGATCGCGGCGGCAAGGACGCTGGTTGCGGGGACCTACGCCGTCTAACCAGCGATACCCGCTCAGGAAGTTGCCACCAGGATAGCGGATCGCGCGGAAGTTCAGTTCTCGCAGCGCGGCGATCACGTCTTTGCGCAAGCCACGTTCGTCGGCGCGCGGCGAGGCTGGATCGTAGATCCCCTCATAAATGGAACGCCCCATATGTTCGGCAAAACCGCTGAATACCAGCGGCGAGATAGGGCTGATGACACGGTTGGTATCAAGAAAGATTTGAGCTGCTGATAATTGAGATGTAGACATTCAGATTTACCTCGTTTTATTGGCAAAGATTCAGACTATTTATGTCTATTTGGCGACAGGCAAAACAAATCCATCGACAGTATTTCTCACCTGCCGGTATTATCCTATAGCATCGAGATGGTGGTTTAGTTCAATCCCACTAATTCGGGTTTTACCGTCCGGCCATTCCAGTCATAGTCACCCCTTTGATGATCCGGCGCTGGAAGATGATATAAACGATCAAAATAGGGATGGTTGACAAGGTTGCTCCGGCTAATATCATCGGGCGATACTGGCCGGCATAAGACTGATTGAGAATCGACAAACCAACGGGCAGCGTGCGCGTTTCCAGGCTGCTCGTGACAATAATGGGCCAGAACAAATCATTGTAGTGAAAGAGAAAGACAAAGATTCCCAGGGCCGTCAACGCATTGGCGGAAAGCGGCAAAATGACATGCCGGAAGCGTCCGAAATAACTGGCGCCATCGAGAACAGCCGCTTCTTCCAGTTCTTTGGGTATCTGCATAAAAAACTGGCGCAGGAGAAAAACACCAAAGACATTTGCCGCGCCGGGAAATATCAGCGCGTTAAAGGTATCCAACCAGTCCAGGTCGCGCATCAACAGGAAATTCGGAATCAGTGTGACCTGTCCGGGAACCATAATTGTTGCCAGCAGGAGGGCAAACAGTATTCTGTTGCCGGGAAAGCGCAGTCTGGCGAAAGCATATGCTGCGGGTGCGCAGAGGACCATCACCGCGACGGTGTATCCTGTGGCCGCAAACAAGCTGTTTCGCAGCCACAAGTCCAACCGCAAATCCTGCTGCGTGAGTACCGTATCGTAACTGTCCAGCGTTGGTTCTGTGGGAACGATCTTGGGGGGCCAGCGATTGACTTCTTGATTGGTCATGAAGGACTGCGAAAGGGCAATCAGCATGGGGAACAAAACAAAAGCAGACAACACAATCAAAAAGACATAAACCCCGAAATGTTTATAAAAAGAACTCCTTCTAATAAAGTTCATGATCCGTTCCCCTTAGTACTCAACACGGCGACCGATAAGGACAAATTGGACGGCGGTTATCGCGGCTATGATAATCGCTATCGTAACAGCCACGGCAGCCCCATATCCCATGCGGAAAGCGACCCAGGCCATCTGGTATAGATAGTAGATTACAGTGTACGATGCTCTTCCTGGCCCCCCATTCGTTATAATGTAGGGTTGCCCGAAGGCCTGAAACTGGGCGATCACCCCAGTCACTGTCACAAACAGAATGGTGGGACGCAGCAGCGGAACCGTAATATGGGAAAAAATCTGCCAACCATTGGCGCCATCAATTTTTGCCGCTTCAAATAAGTGGTCCGGGATGCCCTGTAGACCCGCGATAAAGATTAGCATCGGGAAACCAAAACCCCACCAGATTGTCGTCAGGCTGAGAGCAGGCAGCACCAGATCAGGATCTCCCAGCCAGTTGATTGGATGTATTCCGAAGAAACTCAGACCATAATTGATGACACCGAATTGAGTGCTGAGCAGCCAAACCCAGATGAGGCCAACAGCCCCAACCGAGAAGAGGGAGGGCATGTAGAGCAAAACGCGGAAGAATCCCTGGCCACGGATCGGTTGTGTGACGGCAATCGCCGCTGCCAACGCCACGATCGTGGTTCCAGCGACCGTCATAGCCGCGAATTGGACCGTATTGCGGAGCGCAATCCACCAGATCTCATCGTCAAGCAGTTCTCTGTAGTTATCGAAACCTATATAGGGTATGGTGCGGCGGAGGAGTCGCCAGTCGTAAAAACTGAAATCAACCGCCTTGACCACAGCGCGAAGGAAGAAAATCGAGAAGAAGATCAAGAAGGGCGTCAGGAAGAGGTACGCTGCAATCGCTTCTCGGGTTCTCAGACTCGGTGAAGGTAACAGAGCAAGCCATTTGGGCCTGGCCAGGCGCGCATTAATACCTAACATACGTTCACTTGTCCTCTACATAAATTCCTCAGAAATTCGCTTCATCCATCCCCAGTAATTAAGAAAAGATGGCGATATAACACTATTTTTTCGACCAGTAATGGGTTGCCGGAAAGCTACATTATCCGCACAGCAATTTCAGGAAGCGTGTGGGGCGGATCACCGATCTGCCCCACACTATACTTACGTCAGTTTACAACGCGGTCTTTAGCCGCGATCCAGCGCTTCCTGCATACGCTCGGCAGCATCGTCCAACGCCGTCTTGGCGTCCTTCATACCGTTGAGTGCGGCACTCAGTTCTGCATCAAGATAGGTGAGCATTTCTTGGGTTACAGTGCTGCGAGGATCCTGAACACCGTATTCCGAGAATGTCTGTCCCAACAGAATATTAGAAGGATAGGTGGCCGGATCGAGGGCTTCCTGTGCCGATAGGCGCGCCGGTACCTGACCGGAGGCTGCCCAGTCGACCTGATTTTCACTGACAAACTGGATCATTTTTAATACTGCGTCAAGTTTTTCGCCCTTCAGATCGACCGGGATCATGAAGGTATGGGCACCGAACCAGGTCGCCTTTTGCGGGCCAAACTGCCAGTTGGGCCAGGCGGTGCTGTTGATGTCAGTTTGCAGCAAGGACTGATTACGGTACCAGGTGCCGGTGGGAAGTACGGCTACCGTACCGGCCCCGAAACCTTGCCAGGTGTCGAAACCAGCCGATGGCGGCGAAACATGGTACTTGTAGACCAGGTCGATTTCCTGCTGAAGCGCGGCGATGCCTGCCTCTGAGTTGATGGTCACTTCCTTGCCATCTTCGCTGAGGAACGTTCCACCGTGTTGATAGAGCGCGGCGATAAAGTTAACATTCGGCCATTCGCCCACTGTGTAGCCCCACTGCACCACATTTTCGGCGTCGAATTCAGGCGACAGCGCATTATTGCCATTTCCGTCGAGGGTAAGTTTCTGGAAAAGCTCGACCCAGCCTTCGAAGGTGGTCGGCGCCGTGGCGGGATCAGTCGAGATTCCGGCAGCGTCGAACATATCAGTGTTGATCCACAGCCCACGCCCGTGATTGTCCAGCGGGATGCCATAGATCGTGTCGTCATACATCATGCCGCTCATAGTGGTTGCCGAAATATCATCATCGGCGAGCCAACCGCCGCCCGAGGTGTACTGGTCGCCCAGGTCCCGGAGCACGCCGAAGCTGCCGAACTGGGGAATTTCTGACGCATGGAGCAGGAACACGTCAGGCTCTTCGCCAGCCACAAACGCCGTCTGGAGTTTTTGGTAAAGGGTATTCCAGATGATCATTTCGACCGTAACAGAAATGTCCGGGTTGTCTTGAGCGAACTTCGCCAACATCTCATTCAGGGTGACACCGTCTGAACCGGTGAGGCCATTCCAGAAGGAGATATGGATCCCGCCGCCGCTGCCGATTTCAGCGACGATGGGTGTGGCGGTGGGGGCGGGGGTAGCATCACCCTGGGCTTGAATGGTGGGGGCCGAAAACGAAAGGACCATCGTGGCCACCAGGGTGACCAATAAAAGACTGACTAAAGCCAAGCGCTTGAACATTTGTTCACTCCTCGTCTAAATAATTTGATACAGATCTTGATTTATAGTGCCCAACTTTAAAGCTACCAGAGGCCATGTATCCTTGAATATGTTGAAAGAGAACCTCACACAAGTGATCTCAGGTACTATCACCTCTCAACAATTCCAATGGCTTCTCGGATTCCACCTCCTTCCATGAGGTTGTTCGACCTACAAGATTTCATTGCTGCCGAACGACCGGAATCTATGCATTCGTATACACACATCCGTATTATACACCGAATCCTTGGCTAAATGTCAAGTAAGTCGTCAGGTGAGGGATTATGATAATGTGATGTGATAGTGGTGGTGTTCGTCGTCGTGCTGGTGACGAGGTTGGGTGCATTGTTCGTCACGCTGCGTTATATTCATAGTTCTCATGCGGCGGTGGCGTTAATAGAGTGCTGCGCAGCTTAAGCCAGTTTCCGTATCACAAGCAGAACTGTTCAACCGTTGAAGGAGATCGTTTTTTATGTCAGCCTTATTTTCACCATTTACGATTAAAAATTTTACGCTGAACAGCCGTCTGGTTCTCCCTCCAATGGCAAACGAAGCATCCGACGAGAGTGGAGCGGTCAATGAAAAACACATTGCACTTTATGTGCGACGAGCTGGTGTCGGTATGGTGATCATCGAACATGCTTACGTGCAGCTTGCGGGGCGTGTAAAAAATAATCAGTTGGGGATTCACGATGATCGGCTTGTTTCCGGCCTGCGTCGTCTGGTGGAGGCGGTTAAAGCCTGCGGGGCGGTGACTGGCATTCAACTTGCGCATGGCGGCGGCAAAGTTACCCGCGCTGCGGCTGGTGGTAAGGTGGTTGCGCCGTCAGCAGGGTTCGTACCGGGTAGCAAAGAGCCTGCCGAGGCATTGGAACAAGCACAGATAGCGCCACTCGTGGCGGATTATGTCGCTGCCGCCCAACGAGCCTTTGCTGCCGGGTTTGATTTCGTCGAAATTCA
>JACRBK010000569.1 GCA_016234525.1 Chloroflexota bacterium | reverse complement strand
AATAGCCCCAGAACAAAAATTCTAGTAAAATAGAGTTATGACCCACCAAGTACAAGGAATCTCTGATGAGCCAACACTACCACCCTGATCACAAGCCCGCCGTCGATGCGCTGCTGCTCGCCCTGCCGGATGTGTCCACCGGGCAAATGTTCGGCCACCCCAGTTATAAAATCGCGGGCAAAATGTTCGCCGCGCTGATGCTGGAAGGGATCATTCTCAAGCTGCCGAAAGAGACGATCAGCGACCTGTTGCAGCGCGAGAACGTCTCCTCCTTTGCGCCGGGCGGCACGCCGATGACCGGCTGGGTGCTGATCGAGATCGCCACGCCCGAAGGTTACGCGGCCTACCAATCCTATTATGTGCAGGCGTTGGAGTATGTCGCCGCCGAAGCCGCAAAGAAGCCGAAGAAGAAAAAATAGCGGGCAGCCGTCAGCCGTCAGCAATCAGCAAGAGCGGCCTCACCCCCTACTGGTCAGTCCGAGCAGCGGTTGGGGATGTAGGGGCAGGGCTATGCACTTTGAGAAAATAATCCGGTTATGCTGAGGGGGGAAGTCAAAAGCGACCTCACCCCCTACCCCCTCTCCAACCAAGTTGGAGAGGGGACCGCAGCCAACCCTTCTCCCCCTTTCTCTGCGTAGCGGGGAAAGGGGGCTGGGGGGATAGGGGTAAAGTTTTCAAGCCGTCTGCGCGAGGGGCGGCGGAACCAACTGATCGGCAGTCGGGGCAGGCGGATCCAGCCGCCAGACGTGCCGCCGCACCCGCCACAGGAAATAGATACACAGCACCCCGGCGATAGGCATATCCGGCCCGGCGGCCATCAGAAAGGCGATCACGATCCAAAAGCCCAGCGCCCCGGCAGCGGCGGCCCACTGCTGGCGCGGTCCCCAAGACCACACACCGAGCCGCTTCGCCCACCGGATCAGCAGCGCGGGCAGCGCAAAACACGCGATCACGCTGAGCAAGGCGGGCGGCTCCAGGCTGGGAATGATCCACATGATGCCCAAGAATCCGATCATCCCTATAAATCCGAATCCGGCGACGCGGCGCGGGCGCGGCAGGCGCTCCACACGGGGCTGATCAGGGGCTGGATCAGGCCAGCGGCGTGCGAAGCGCCAGCACAACAGCATTGCCAACACACAGCCGACATACCCCAGCGGCGGTGCGTGCATCTCAAACGCGATGCCGATGATCGCCATGCTGCCGAACATCAGGCCGTGAACCTTCATGCCGCGCCGCGTTAACCACAGGGTTTTTCGCTGATCGGGATAGATCAATTCGACCAATAAAATCGGGATGGTGATGCTGACAACGGCGTGAAACAACGTCAGACAGATCGTCCAGACCCAATTGACGCCCAGCCAGCGCCCGTACCACGCCAGGATATCCAGGTCGCCCCAGGCCGGATCAAAGAAACTGCGCACGACGATTCCTTCTTCGTAGATGCCATAGGCCAGCCCTAACAGCAAGATACTCGGCCAGCCTTTATTCCAGCGCCGCACAAACTCGCGGACCAGCAGCGCCCCGCTGCCATACAGAAAACCGAGCATAATCCAGCTCACCGGGTTCAACCATTCCAGCGGCGTGGTGGAACCGGACATCATTTCACCGCTCAGCGGCGCGAGTATCCACAGGGCGATCACGGCGCGGCGCGTGTCACGTTTTTCGCCGGGAGATTGCGTTTTGCGTTTCCAGAGTCTCATCGTATTCTCCTCATTTTTATAGATTATTGAACAAGGACGGCGGCTTCTAGCGGCGGCTGGGGGACCGGCTCCCGGTACAGTTTGATCAGGGCACGCGCGAAAAACACCACGCTGATCGGGACGGTGATGAGCGCGATGATCTGGTTCGTGGCGATCCGCGCATCCAGCGCCAGCGCGAGCGAATATTCGGCCAGCGCCACCAGCGGGATCAAGGCCAGCAGCGCGTACTGCATCCGGCCCACCCGGCCCGCATACGTGATCGGGATAGTGGCCGGGGTCGGGCTGCGACGGTGGCGGCGCAGCGCCCCGTAGATCACCACCAGCAGCGGTGGCAGGATCAGCGCGGCGAAGGGGATCATGAGCACCACGATTCCAAAGATCAGCACGTGCAGTCCGGCGATGAGGCGCACCTCCCAACGGTGCGGGCGAAAATCGAGCGGTTCCAGGCGGTTGAGCGTGTGATAGGCGGGAATCAGCAGCAGGTTGGTTCCCCACGCTAACAGCGCGAAACGGTTTGCGCCCATCATCTCATGTTCCTGCCAACTCCAGATCGCCCAGCAGCCCCAGAACGCGCCGATCAGCACTGCCAGGCGCGCCATACTGCGCGGCGATCCGCCGAACATCGTCTTGCGTACCACATACCAGCCGACCCACACATCGATCAGCGCGTGCCACGACAGCCCGGTAAATGCCACCTGAAAAGGGAAAGCCGCATACATGGTCTGCACGACGACACCTTCCAGCAGCCAGCCGTAGACCGCCCCGACCAGAAACAGCGCCCACCCGTTCCGCACGCGGAAATAAGCCAGCAGCGCCAGAAAAACCCATGCCTCGATGGAATACGCGATCCACATCGGGATCACGCCTGTCCAATCGAAATGCGGATAGACATTCACGAACAGAAATTCCGAGAAAAACATGAGGATATAGCCCAATGACAGGGAAGCGATCCAGCGGCGGCGCATCGTCAACTCCTATAGCCTGAACTCTATGCTCAGTCTATTCCCACCTGTGCCTATGCTAACAGTCACTTCTGGCACCCTCGGCCATGATGGCGATCAAGTTTTAGATATGATCCCGATCACCCCTGGCGGTGATCTCCGGCGCACGCCCGGCACGCTGCACTGTGTTATCATTAGGAGTATGCAGCATTTACCCCACGAACCCGGCCTGATCAAAGTTTTTCGCCTGTCCATTGGCGTACAGTGGATATTGGCGGCGCTGACTACCTGTGCCCAGATCGCAGACGAAAAAGAACCGACTCAGTTTATGGCTGTGTTTACTCTGCTGCTCACGTCGGTGTTATTCGGCCTGCTGTCGTGGGAATGGATCGGGAAACGGTTGGGGCGGTTGTTTTTGCCGCTGGCGCTGTGGATGGCGTCCGCCGGGCCGATTGTCGGGATCACCCTGGCGACAGCGATTCAGATCGATCAGGGGGCGCGCGGAGATGCGTCGTGGGCGTCGCCGGGCGGACTGATATTATGGCTGTTGGTT
>JACRBK010000074.1 GCA_016234525.1 Chloroflexota bacterium | reverse complement strand
GATGAGGTCTTCGAGCAGCTTGATCAGGTACTGGGCCAGATCGAACAGGTGACGCAAATTGGCGGCAGCAGCGTCACTCTGCTTCAGCGCGTCGCCGATATGCTAAACGGACTGGCTGACCCACGCCAGCAGTTAGACGCATGGGTGACCAGTATTCTGACCAATGTGGACAGCATCACCGATGCCAGTTCCCTTCAGCCTGCCCTGGATGCGGTCGACGCCGCGTTGGACGGGATCACGTCCAATGGCCTGTCTACTCGTTTCAATACGGCCTCTATTCAGACGATGCTCAACACGTTGAATCCACAGGCGCGGCTGGTCAAAGTCATCCAGTCCTATAACAGTGTGCCGTCCCAACAGCTTGCTGCGCTGCCGGATTCGCCGGAAAAAACGGCGGTTTTGGCCGTCCTCAATCGCTTCAATCCAATCGATCCTGCTTTCGGCACTCCCTATCAAAAATCAGCAAAATTGCACGAGGCACTGACACAGACCCAGGGTCAATTACAATTGGCGCTTGCCGATTGGGACAGCCGCTACCATGAAGCGGGGCCGTTGTTCGCCCTACGCGATTTGCAGGCCACACCGGCTAATCTGCGCCAATGGATCAGTGAAGCGCTGGAAGCCAAACTAGGCCTGCCTGTTATGGCGCTGTTTTCGCTCGCGGCCCCACTCAGCCAATTGTTGGGGTCTTTCATGGCGCGGCTGCAAGCCCTGCTCGACATACTTAACACCAAACTGCAAGCGCTGCTGCTTGGGCCGGATTCGTTGGGGGGCATCCGCGACGAGATCAATGAACTCATCGGGAAATTTCAAAATTTCAACCTGGGTTTTTTGACTGAGAGCCTGGGCGAAATATTCGGCAACCTGCGCAGCAGTTTTGAGGCGATTAGCCCGGCAGCACTGCGGCAGAGCGTCGAGGCAGCGTTTGATACCATGCTCGACTCGCTTCAGCTAGGGCTGCTCATTTGGGCATCAGATGTAGCCGAGTTGGACGGCGACTACCAGATTGTGGTTGATAAACTGAAGACGCTCGATCCTGAAAAGCTCGTCGTCGAGATCGTCCAGCCGGAATTTGAAGAGAAAATCATCCCTCTGCTAGAAATCTTCGATCCCAGCGAACTGCTGGCCGCGTTGTTTGATCGTCTGGCCGGGGTTGAAGAAGAGTTAAAAGCCGAAATGGCGCGTGTCAACGAGTCCTACCAAAAAATGCGCGACGCTATCCCCAGCATCAGCATTGATATTGGGATCGATGTTGAGTTGCCCTTCTAGCCGGGTAGATCATAGAAAGGATACAGCCGATGGTTATCGGGTCTGTTCTTTTACAACCCCAGCGGTTGGAACGTGCCAGCCAGCGTTCGGATGACGATGCTGTGCTGGACGACCTGATCAGCCTGGCTGTATGCCTGATATCAGATGGCATTGAAGGCGGATCGGTGTCGGAAACCCTGGCCGGATCGATCTACGGAACCATCGACCGGCTGGCCGAACGCACAGGGGCCGGGGCCAACCACGCCGCGTCTCGTCTGGTCGGTCTTTTCCAGCCGCTTATTGAACCGATCCAGGCGTTGGGCGAGCCGCCGGATAACGCGGTTGATCTGATTGATGGGCTGGAAGGCACACTGGAGACTATCGCCAATATCCTTAAGAATCTGACGCCCACCCAACTGCGCCATCTGATGGACGAGATTTTTGACATTCTCGAAACCGATCTGGGGATCACTCCAACGTTCGTCCAGGATTTGGTGTTGGGCGTGTTTAGCGACATGATCCTGGCCTTGCAGCAAGCGCCGCCAAACGAAACGCCTGCCCGGCGTACCAACCGCCGCTCGGTAGCCGGGTCGCTCAGCCGCCTCCGGCGTTTCATCCAACAGAGTTTTGTTTTCCCCAGCCTGAATGCTGACGATGCCGCACAGGCGCTGCTTGGGCTGCTCCTGCGCCCCGATGTTGAAGAGGCTTTAACTTTCGCCGTCTGCGCTGGCGAGGCGGCGACGGCTTATGTTCATGCTGGACAGACGCTGACCGATCTGATCCCCTACAGCGGATTTGCCCCCTTTGGAGAAGGCGGCCTCGGCGCAGCGGCCACGGCGCCCGACCGCGAAGAAATCTGTTTTTATGCCAGCAAATTGCTGGAATATGACAATATCAACGGCGACCTGGGCAAGCTGCCTCTCGGCGCCGAGGTCACGCTGTTCGACGGTAGGGTTGACGAACAACTGCATAAGGCTTTCTTGGATTGCAGCGTCGTTCTGGCGCGTTCAGCGTTTCTCTATACTGTCGAAGAGAATAAAGAGTGGACAGTGGTTGACCGGAAAAAATACATCGTCCGTTGGCTTACCGGCACGCAGTTCGTCGTATACCGCTTGTTCGAAATGAGTGAGAGCAGCTTTCTGTCTCTTATCGGGGATGAAGATAAAAGCAAATTACGTAAGGAGTTCCGCCAAAATGGTTTCCTACTGTTGGAGAGTGACACTATTTTGGTCGAACATACGCCCAACAGCAACCTGTGGGTGATAAAAGCCGGAATCGACGTTTACAATGCGTTCACGTTCGAGAATACGATAACGATCCATCCTACTACACCGGCCCGTATTTTGTTTAATGCGACGGGCGATTTTCAGGCCGATTTAAGCGCAAAGGAACTGCCCGACTCCTTGCAACAGATTTTCACCACCAACGGTATTCCACTCACCTCCAAAGTATCGGTCTCCGTGCGTGAGATCGGCAGCCAGTGGGTCGTTGACGATGGCGACTTCGAATATACCGTCAAAAAAGATGCCGGTAAATTTGAAGTCAGCACAGGTGATTTCTGGGGGTGGTTGTTCTCTACGATCAAGAAGCCGAAAGGCCATATGGTGTGGGTCAATGTCGAACGCACCCAGGTCTTGCTCGGACAGCGTATTATGCATGTCGGTACCGACGTTTCATGGCAGGACGCGCCCGTTTTTAAGCGCTTGAATGGCAACCGTCACTTTTCGGTGGGTGATGATGCGGACACCATAGAGGATTGGGCGTACTATACGTCCATCGTGCAAGACGCTGCGAATATGGCTAGCAGCATCACGAAGATTATCGTTTCGATCAAAAAGGAAAAAGTCCAGTACTCGATTGCATCGAACAGTCTTGAATTTTTGCGGCTGCTTTTGGATTGGATCGTCAAACTGGCCCAACAGCGCCCGATGGGCGAACTGATTGGACTTGGCCGCTGGTATGATCTGATTGTGGATATCGTGAGTTATACGGCTAAAGGAATCGAGGCGCTGGTCAAGGCGCTGACTGAAGAGGAGACTCCAGACGAAAACCCAACGGCCAGCGGCTTCAGCAAGGCGCTTGACTCCATGCTCAGCGTGGTCAGTGTCGATATTCCTGATATTCCAGGCAAACTTGGCGAGGTAATCTGCGAGTTTCTCCTGTCGCTGCGTACACTCATGAATCATGTTGAACCCCCTCAGCCATCACCAGAGCGACCGGAGAACTTTAAGGAAAGTGGCGCTTTTGTGGATGTGTTTTGGATGACCGGCCTGCTCGTTTATACAGCGGCGATCCCCTCTGATGAATACGCGCTGCCCTTCCAGACGACTTCGCTCACGGCGGGTTACTGGTTGGGTGGGGCCTTTGGAATCGGGTTAGTGGGCGGTTTTCTGGGCATTCTCGCCGGACAGGGCGGAATTGCAAAGATGAATGTTTTTGAAGATGGCGGACACCTGGCGAAAACCCTTTTGAAATCCACAGGCAAGAGTTTGCTCTATTTCTGGCCGTATCTAAAATTGTTCAAGGGCAAAAACGAATAGGAGAACGAATCTCCTGAATATGGCCCCTATTGAGGATCAATATGCGAGAACAATTGCAAAAGCGCCTGGAAGAACTCAGAGCCGAATTGGAAACCGGACAGAAAATGCTCAATGATCTGGAAACTAAGCGCGAAAATTTGCGTCAGGCCTTGCTGCGTATCAGTGGTGCGATCCAGGTATTGGAAGAAGAACTCGCCCGGTCTTCCGACCATCAGTCGGGCGAGGATACGGGGGGGAGCTAAGGTAATGTCGAGATTCGGGCGCGGCATCAGTGGGACGGGTTGGTAACCATCCTGGCCGAAGTCTGTTTTTCAGAGAATTTTTTGTTTGTTATGAAGGCACCTTGTATCCAATCTGAACGCCATCCCTGATCAGCATAAGCAGGCCATTGTCACCGGGAACAAACGTATAGGTGATGATCAAACCGTCCCTGAAACGGTTGAGAGTCACGAAACTGGTAGGGCTGTAGGGGATGATCTCAAGTGTTTGCGATCCAGTGTTCGGCGGTTGTATCAAGTACAGCTTACCATCCCGCGCTTCAACTTCAAATGTCGCTGCCGTGCCGCTGTACTCGCCAAGCAGCGGAGCCCATTCAGCGGGATCGGCATGATAGGCACGCGTTGCCTCCAGTTTTACCTGACGGTCAAGGGGATCGAAAGCTGCTTCCTGATTCAACGCTGCCACCACATCGCGGGTTGGTTCTACACCCATTAACTGCTCAAGCAATCCCAGGTTGGCGGCCAGCGCGAACAAACTGCCTGTGCCCAGTCCCGCATTCGACAGCACGGCGACGCCTACATTTTCTGACGGGATGAACATAACGATGGCATAAAACCCATCGATTGAGCCGTTGTGCCATAGGACTTGACGCCCGTTGAAGTCGGCGGTGAACCATCCCAGCGCATAGCCGTTGGTCTGGAACCCGGTGGGGCCGATCGGCGGCTGGGGGGGATAAACCGCCTGCTGCGTGTGCATTTCGCTTAGCATGGACGCAGAGATCAGTTGTTCTCCATTGAATGTCCCCTGGTTAAGCTGGAGCAGCACATAGTTGCCCATGCCTCGGGCGCTGGCATTGATCGCGCCCGCCGACGCGATGCCCGCCAGACTTACAAATGGACTCGGCTGCATACCTTCTAAAATATCCAGGCTGTGGGGTACGGCATGGTCCGGCGCTTGCTGCATCGTTTGAATATCGAACGCAGCGCCGGTCATGCCCAGCGGGTTGAGGATGTTGTCAAGTGTATAACTTGCCCACGCTTGACCGGTCATTTGCGTGATCAGATAGCCCGCGATGGCGTAGTTGTAGTTACTGTAAACGTGGACGGCGCCGGGGGCTGCGACCAGAGTGAGCTTCGCCGCGTAATCGACTGCCGCTTGCAGCGTCGTGATCTGGCCAGAAACCCACGGCGCGTCATCTCCACCGGGCAGACCGCTCGTCTGCGCCAATACTTGCCGCACGGTGACCTGTTGTGTCGCGCCGGGATCGGCCAGGGTAAAGCCTGGAAGATATGTGATGATCGGTGTATCAAGGGTGATCATCCCTTGATCCGCCAACTGTAACACGCCCAACGCTGTGAAAGACTTGGTGATCGATCCAATTGCAAACAACGTATCCGGCGTCACAGGATCGGCAGTAGCCGTTGAGCGCACCCCATAACCCTGGACGTACATTACCTCACCGTTCCGGACAAGCGCGACACCTGCTCCCGGAATATCGTAGAGGGCCATTAAGTCAGTGACAAAGCTGTCAATGTCCGGAAACTCCGACTCTTGCGGCGTATTGCCGGGTGGAGGTGCAGTTTTTTCTGGGGCAGATGATGTCCTGGCGCTGCATCCGGTGATGATGCTTGCGAGCACGAGCAGTGTTAAGGTCCACTGGCTCAAACGAGGCATTGAATTTCTCCTGCACGGTAACAAAATGCCTTTATGCTATTTTCGCATACGGGGGTCAGCCCAGCCAGACAAGGGACTAGATAATTGGGATACAGGCTCATCGTTTTGTCCTTGTCGTTTTCAGACACCTTACCGAACATACGATGAGCCTTTTTTTAGACCTTATCCCGCGTTCTCAGAACAAAGGATAGGGCGCGCGATCATTATTACGGCGTGCGGAACTGCTGGTCCAGGTAGGTGACTACCCATGCCAGCGGCGCGTTCCAGTTGATGGCGACTTCGTTAGTCGAATACGACCCGATCAGGTCAACGTAACGTTTGGCTGGGCCGGAGTTCAGATTGGCGTTATTCAGCGCGTCGGGATCTGACGGCTCTGCATTCGGACCACCGGCCAGCGCGCCGGGCGGTGGGGGAGGGAACTGGCCCTGATTGCCCCAGAAACGATGGTGGACATGCTGTGGCGCGACTTCGCCATACCCGGAGACAAAACTGGTCGAAAGGGCGTTACGTCCAAGCAGATAATCCAGTGCCGCGATGACCCCATTCAGATACACTTCGTCGCCTGTGAAATCGTAGGCCATCGCTAGAATGATCGCGTTGTTCAAAACCCCTGAGTTTGATCCCCAGACATAACCTTTGATGCCCATTGGCAGCGTGTAGCCTTCTTCCGCCAGAATCGCCAGATACGCATCGGCGGTGCTGATCAACTGGGCGCGGTAGGTTTCATCGTTGTTTAGCATCGCCAGCGAAATCATGCCGAGCGCAGCGGTATCTCCCCAATACATCGATGCGGCATCGCCGGTTTGCGGGCCGAACAACGGCGCTGTTTCTGCGCGGTTTTTTACCTCATCGGCATAGGCCGTATTGCCAGTGGTGATATATAACTCGGCAGCAGCCCACAAAAATTCGTCCGCTACAGTGTTGTTTTCATAGTTTCCACCCCCCGAACCCGGCGTATTGCCTGCCAGAATCGCCGGATTCTGCAAGGCCGCTTGCCAGGCGGTTTCGGCAGCACTGAGACAGCGTGCTGAAAAATTCGCATCAATTTCTTTCCAGATGCGCGCGCACTGGGCCGCCGTCGCTGCCAGATTGAGGGTGGCGGCGGTGGTCGGCTGGAAAACGTACCGCCCGCTAGAGGTCAGATGCTCATTATCGTTATCGTAGTCGGTCGGCGGCATCAGCGGCAGACCAGCCCACTGCTGATCGTGCAATTTGTGGAAAACCATCCCCGCTAACGGATCGCTCGCGGGAAGCTGCATCTTGAGGATCCATTCCATTTCCCAGCGCGCTTCGTCCAGAATATCTGGCACGCCATTGCCACTTTCGGGGATATTCAGGCTGCCATCGGGGAAAGCAGCGGGGAATCGTTCATAAAGATTCAGCAAGGTCCAGAGAGAAATGCCGCCGTTGACCACGTATTTACCATAGTCGCCCGCGTCGTACCAGCCGCCGCTGCCATCCAGTACATAATCACAACCGGGCCATTCGGTTCCGGCAGCGTCAACCCCCTTATAGCAGGTGACTTCGGCGTCCGAGAGGTGCCCGGCGGGCCGCGCCCACTGGCCCGCGTTGGCCTCGGTGAGTTCGATCCCGCTCCGGTTCAGATAAAAATAGCGCAGCGCATCGACCGCTAAGGTTTGGTAAATATCATTACCGATCACAAACGGCGCGCTTTCGTCGGTTCCGATCACCAGTTTGTAGGTCCCCAGTCCGACCCACATGGAAAAGTCGATCTGCTGCACGTAATCGCCGGAGGATTCGTCCCATACGGCGGGGGTGGTGGTCCCTTCTAGCACGCTTTGGCCGGAATCTACATTCACCAGTGACCAGTTAGTTTGTTCGCCTTCGGCGGCGGCAACATGCACGGCGTATTTCGGGCCGGTCATGAAATACCCGGTCTGATTGGCGGCAAGGAGCAGCGCAGCAAGAACAATGGGGGCGGGTTCTGGGGCGGTGTCAGGGGCAGTGGGCAGCGGCACATCGTCCCGCCCGATCTCATAAAACAGCCCGGCACCAAACACGCTGGGGTCTTGCCACGAATTATCCCCCGTATCTGCCAGCGACCAGATCAGTTTCGAATCGCGGTCCTGGGTAGTCGCGCCGTTCGCCTGGACCTGGAAACCGATCTCAAGGCCGTGTTCTGGCGTGATGCCATAGTCTGCCAGCGCGACGGCGGCTTCAAATCCCCAACCGTCCTCGGTTTTAAAGACGAATCCGATCACAGGGACACCGCCTGCCGCCGATGATCCGGTGATCGTCAGCGCGGCGGGATCGGTGTTGCCGATGTCCAGCGGCTTGATGTTGATCTGGAAAACCTGATC
This sequence comes from Chloroflexota bacterium, assembly GCA_016234525.1. Taxonomy (GTDB): domain Bacteria; phylum Chloroflexota; class Anaerolineae; order Aggregatilineales; family Aggregatilineaceae; genus JACRBK01. The sequence goes on along the minus strand of JACRBK010000074.1, from coordinate 3,030 downwards.
AATATAGGTGGTCGTGAAACGATCCCCGCTCAGGTTGAGGTAAAATTCGAGCGAATCCTCATTCCAATAATCCGTACCATGCTGCCCGGTGATGATGTTTTGATCGGGCATGGTCAGGTAAAGGTATAGATTTTCAGCATCGGCGGCGGTCCCGAACGTGAACGAACCGTTGTTGGCGGGATCACCGGAGGTATATGGGCCGCGATCGACGGTAATGGGCTGAATTTCGGCCCAATCGCTGAGATCACCATCGAGCGTGATCGCTACTGGGAACGGGATATACACCGCTTCCCCTTCAATCTCAGGCGGGGCGAGCCACGTTTCCCCATCCTGAGCCGCTACGATTCCGGTGCTAAGCAGCGCCAGCACTATCAGTAACACAACAAATTGCTGCCTCATGGGTATCTCCTGAATAATTATTTTGACTATGTGGGAGCGCTCCCGATTATTCAAGATCATAGCATCAGGTTATCCGATCGGAAAACAGCGCTTGTTCAAAATGAGGCGTTAGTTGATTTGCACATCCTTCAATTGGGTGAGAATCAGCCCACTTGCCGCGAGCAAAACGGCAGCCAGAATCAAAGAGGGCGTAAAAGAGTCATCGGACGTCTTCATGACGTCCATAATCAAAACAAAGACCACAGAAGCCTGTCCAAAAAGCTGAATTAGCCCATTCGATGTGCCTTCCGGGGTGGGGTAGGTGATTTCGGCAGCGTACTGCATCCCTATAGGCAGCGTGCTGACCAGGAAGAATCCAAGACTAAAGGCCGACACAATCAGCAGCCCAAATACAGTCGCAAAGGTAAGGCCGATTAAGCCTGGAATCGCCAGCAGAATACCGATCAGTAGATAGCGCTGCCGTTTGTGCTGTTTGTCGGAAAACGGCGGAATTATCACCGCGCCGAGGATACCACCGACCAGCATTAACGCGCCGAGTGTGCCCGCGTCGGTAGAGGAAAACCCTCGCAGGCGAACAATTCCCTCGATCCACGTGTTAATTCCATTAAAGACCCCTATTCCAATAAACGACACCAGCAGATAGAGCCAAAAGGATTTGATATGCAGCGCATGTTTTAAGCCATCTAGCATCAGAGCACGTTCGGGTGTGCCCGGCGATACGGCGGGTTTTTCACGCGCCAGCAAGAGAAATAACACGGCTGAAAACGCCGCCAACCCTCCATAAATCAACTGAATGCTAGGGATCGAGAGTTGTTCATACAACACAGGAGTCAACGCCATACCAATCGCCGTGCCGATCAGATTCGCCAGCGTCACCAAACCTACCGCTGTGGCTCGCTGTTCAACCGCAAACCAGTTGGCAGGCACTTTGGTCCAGGCATTGAGTAAAAAAGGTTGAGCGACGGCAATCAGAATGGTGCTCAACAACACAATCGTATACTCAGGTCCGGCCAGTCCGCGTAGGAGACCGCCTATCCCCATCAGAACCACGCCAATACCGACCGCCAGCCGAAAGCCATAGGTATCAATAACCCATGACACCGGAATCGACAGTGGTATAAAGGCGATCATGAAGGACATGGCTAATATCCCGATCTCAAGATCACTGACGCCATAATAATGAGCCGCATCACTGGTAATGGGGGCATAACAGATCCAGAGGATTTGGATCGTGAGATTGACAAACATGAACACCGCGAGCACGATCCAGCGATAGCCATAAACAGGATATTTGGGCATAAACCTTTTCCTTCGGCTAGGCGTTCAAGAGCTTAAATAACTTTTTATTCTGCCTGTAGAGTTGTTTGTAGACACCGTACTGCCTGTCGTAGACTGCTTTATATTGGGTACGCGGGGTGAAAGTCTTGGCGACATGAACAATGCGCTTAATATCGTCAAAGTGAATCGCGCCAAGTCCAACGCCACAGACGAGTGACGCGCCCGCTGAGCCCGCATTTTCAGGATGTTCGATGACCTCGATGGTGCGCCCGGTGACATCAGCCAGAATCTGTGCCCAGGTGTCAGACTGCGCACCGCCCCCCACAAGACGAACGACCTCATTTCGGGGTACTTTTTTCTCCACCGTCTCAAGCATCCAGCGTTTATGATAAGCGTCTCCTTCCAAGACGGCGCGGATCATATCGCGTTTGCCAGTTTGCAGATTGAGATTAAAGAAGATGCCCCGCGCATAGGGGTCTTCGAAGGGAGATCGATTGCCGTGCAGCCAGGGCGCAAAAATCACGCCGCCTGCACCTGGCGTTGTTTGTTCAACCACCTGACCCATAAAGTGGTAAAGTGAGGTGTATTCCTCGGTTTTATCCGCCACTGTTTTTTGTTCCAGGTAGACCCCGATCTCATCCAACGCCAGATGATCACGAACCCATTGTAAACAGCGCCCAGAGGTTTCCTGCTCCGAAATGTAATTGTATTTACCTGGAACCGCTGCCAGGATAGAGGCGACCATGCCGCTGACGTCTGTCATTCGGCGGTCTACCGTCGCGCAGACCCACCCTGACGTGCCGATATAGATATGGGTGGTGTTTGTATCCAGGTTGCCTGACCCCAGAGAAATCAGCGATAGGTCACCACCTCCTCCGAAAACGGGCACTCCAACAGGCAGCCCCAAATCTTCGGCAGCTTGCTCAGTCAGCCCGCCAACGTTATCGGTAGGCTGGATGACCGGCGGCAAATGATTCAAATCCACATCGTAAGTTTTGCACAGTCCTTCGTGCCACTGCAATTTGTCAGGACGGGTATCAAATAAAAAAGTGGCATGAGCGGAATCGGTCCCTAACGTAAACTTGCCGGTGCATCGCATGACCAGATAATCTTTGACATCCATCCACTGGTGCATGGCGTGAAAGATTTCGGGCTTTTCATCGCGCAGCCACAAATATTTCCACACCGGGTCTTTCACTGAGGCAGACGCCCCACCCGTGATGCGCAGGGCCGTGAGCAATTTGAAGGCGTTCATTTGCTCGATCTTAATGAGACCATCCTGAAGATAACGCTTTCGCTGCGCGGTCCCGCGCGAATCCATATAACTCATGGCGCGGTGGATCGCTTTTCCAG
>JACRBK010000567.1 GCA_016234525.1 Chloroflexota bacterium | reverse complement strand
TTGACGGAACCCCGCCGCGCGCAGCAGGTCTTCATTCCACGTCGCCGTGACTGGCACGAGCACGCCTTCGAGACTCAAGGCTTTCCGCTGGATTTCTTCCTGCGAATACCCGTTGTGGGATTTCAGGCCGTGATACAGGCCGACCATACAACCGTTGATGTCAGCGGTTGTGCCTAACACCTTCTCCACCAGGATGAACGCGCCACCAGGCACCAGGTGTTTGTACACGTCACTCACGATCCGCTGCCGGTATTCGATGGGAATAAATTGCAGCGTCAAGACGGACAAAATCAGGCTGGCCCGCACCGGCGGGAATTCAAGCCGTAAGTCGGTATTCCGCAGATGGACCACGCCCGCTTTAATCAGCCCGGCGAAACGTTCCCGGCTGGCCAGCAGCATGGGTTCACTCACCTCAATCCCCTCAAAACGATTGTGCGCTCCGAAGCGGTCGACAAAGGGTGCTATTGAATCACCCCGCGAGCAGCCCAGGTCGACAATATCGGTATGCTGCTGCACAAAATGAGAGCCGACGGCAAACACCGTCTGGCGCATGACCTCATATTGGGGGATGCTGCGCCGCAGCATATCCTCAAACACATCGGTGACTTCCGCATCAAACTTCCAGCGTTCGGACGGCAGCGTATGATCTGCCGTGTGGCCATTGCCCGGCGTGACAATGAGGGAGGGAGGTGGGGTGGATATTTGCATTGATTTATACGTTGAGATATAATTAATAAGGTTTATGGAGGATGGATAAGGAGCCGATGATGCCCGTCCAACTGAATATGTTTGAGCCGCCGCCCGATTTTCCGGATCCTGCGCCCGCGCTGACGGATTGCCCGTTGGTGATTGATGGGCTGACAGTACGCCCGACGGTGTTACTCGACCTCAATTTCACGCTGGTAGGGGACAGCCTGCTCAAGCGTCGGCAAGGGGGGAGTTACTTGAGCAAGATTTTGAAGGAGCATTACCGGACCTGGCTGGTGGAACTGCTGCGGCCTTACCGGGTGATCTTGTGGACGGTGCGGTTTAAGACCTACCAGGAAACCACGCTGGCGCGGATCCAGGAACTGACGGACTGGCAGCCAGATCACTGGTTCTTCAATCCGACGGATTCTTACGAGGCGCACCTGGTCAAAGAGCGTTATCTACTCGACCTGGTGATCCCGCAGTTTGGCCGTCCTGCCGACACCGCGTATCTCGCGCTGGAAAGTAACCAGCTCACCCGTGCCATGCTCAAACGGTACGGCATCCCGGCGGTCAAAATCGACACGATGTCGCATTGGCGGAACCTGCCCGGTTCAGACTTCCCGCCCTACGTCCGCTGAGGTCAGGTTGACTCCGAGGCGCTGGCCAAAAGCACGCCGCGCCTCACCCGCCAAACCCAGCCGGGAGCCGTCCGGGTAGGGCAGGTCAAATTCAAACGCCAGGGCCTCGGCCAACGCCTGAATGTTCAGCGCGCGTGGACGGCGCACCTCGACAAAACACTGCCCGCCGCGGGTATACGCCTGCTGCACCTGCATAAACGACCGACTGAACAGTGCCATAAACTCATTCAGCGCAAAATACTTCTGCACCTTGGGGCGGGTGGAGTATTCCCCCAACACGATGCCTGGCTCATAGTCCAGTTGGAAGGTGATGAGTTTGCTCTGCTGCTGGTACAACATTCCTTTTTTGAGGGCGTCCAGATGACCTTTACGACTGGCGGCATAGGCATACACCGTCGTGTAAGGTCCGGCCAGCGCCGCCAGGATCGTGACCACGTGACGGCGGTCGGTATCAAATGGCACGGAGTTTAAGACCGCTTGCAGGAAGATGCTGGACCATTGTTTACCCGAACGCACCGTCTCCAAAAACTCAAGCGTCAGGGAACGGGCGATCTCCGGGTTGATCTCGTCAGTACCAGGGGTGAGGGTGTACGGCTCAAACGCATCGGCCTGAATACCCTTTGACCTCAACAGGCTGGTGTCTTCCAGACGGCCTGCCCCAAAATCGAGAATAGTCGCGCCGTACTTTTGCCGGAACAACTCCACATTGCCTGGCTCCTCACAGTCAAAATCAGAATTACGAGCCATGCCCAGCGGGATGGTCATCCCCATGCCCAGCGCTTTACCCGCCCGGCTGCCGCGTGAGCGGCGGAAGGAGTTATGCCGCAGCAGGTCGGCGTAACGGGACTGGATGTTAAAGTCCATACTCAGCAGGTTCAGCATCGCTTCGGCAAAATCCGCTTCCGGCTCACTCACGATCAGCACCTCAGCGGAGGGGATGTTTTCTTCGGCCAGGAACTGCACGCGCCCGATCCCATTAACGACCCGCAGGGAGGACCGCACGACGACCGGCATGAGAATGTGATACCGATTCAAGGTGCGGGCCAGGTTGCGGGCGTAATCGTTCCACTTCCCGCTGTTGGCGGCGATGAGGTCGGATACCGCCAGCGCCTGGGTTTTCAGGCAGGGGAAACGGGCGTCGCCGGTTTTGTCGGGCAGGGCTTCACCCCAGGCGACGACGGCAGCCCGGTCAAATTGCTGGTTGATACTCGCGACGGTGTCACTTTGGCGAAAGTCATTGGTCGCCCGGTTAAAGACCACGTTCAGCGCCTGGCGAGCGGAGAGATCAGTCACATTCACCCGTTCGACGGGCACGGCTTCCCAACCCAGCTCGACGGCAGCCAGGTGACGTTGATGACCGGACAGAATCTCGCCGTCTGGGTTGGCGTAGATGGGCAGTACAAAACCCAGTTTGCGCAGGCTCAGACTGACCAACTCTAAGCGGGCCGGGTCAGTGACACGGGGATTGTAGGTGCTGGGCCGCACCTGGTCGATGGGAACGAGCGTACTCACAGTCCCAACCGCCTCCGGATCTCCTGCACGATGACTTTTTCTTCCATGCCCACCGTTTGATAAATCCCATCCCGCCAGCGCAGGAACTGCTCGCGCGGTATTTTGATGTTCAGCTCGCCGATCCTGGCTCCCACGTCGGCCTGCGGTGTCTCGTTGTTTTCGTCGCCGTCCGGTGTCACCTCGAAGTTCAGCCCGATCCCAGCCTCTAAGGCCATCCGACTGAGCAGCAGCGCGAGCGGTTTACTCTCCGTCTGGGCAGCGGCGACGATACTGACCAGGCGATCCCGATCCGAGACGGCCATGCCCGCAATTTCATCAAAGAAGGTCAGAATCAGGGCTTCTTCGGCCTCGTCGAGATCGACATAAGCCACCGGCACTTGCTCAGCGCTGGCCGCCAGGGCTTCTTCGCGGCGGAGGTGGCCGTTGAGCATATAACCGGTTCTGCGGTTGACAATGACCCGCCGTACCCAGCCCACCTCATCGAGCAGGGCATGTAAGGCTTCTTGCTGCTGTTTGGGGTGCAGGCGGGCGTTGAGCGGGTGGGGTTTGAGGTCCGACGGCGGCAGGCTGCCGTACTCGATGATACGCACCTGAGTCATACGCTGTCCAACCCCAGTCGTTTAAACACCTCACCGGCCACCTTATCTTGATCCGCACCCACCTGAGCGTACAGCTCCGCCACCCAGGTGTTGTAGGCATCCAGACCCACCGTAAAACGATACGGACCAATGCTAATGGCGAACTCAAGCGAAGGTTTTTCGTCGCGTTTTTTGTACTGGTCGCGCACGGTTTTCTTTTCCAGCTCACCAACTCGACCAGCCATCGCATCTAATACCCGGGCCGCCTGATCAGACACCGGCGGCAGTCGTTTTTCCAGCTCGGCCAGGCGTTCACGGTCCGGCAGCGCCATGCTGGTGATGGGGTCGAGAAAGGCCAACACCCGTTTTTCTTCCGTTTCGGAGAGGTCGACGTAATCCACTGGGACGGCAGGTTCTTGATTCTTGAGGGCCAGCTCGACCCGCAGATGGCCGTCCAGAATGCGCCCGGTGCGCTGGTTGACCACCACCGTATCGACCCAGCCAACCTGGTCGAGCAGCTCTTGCAACATCTGACGCTGAAATGCTGGATGTACCCGCCAGTTATCGGGGTGGGCAATCAGGTTGTCGGGGGAGACCAGCTCGGAACGGACAATGGCATTCCGCCAGGGGTCGGGCATACCACACCTTATATATTATGGACACATCCTGGGTACAGCATAAATGAAGACCGGCGGATTGAACAAGGAAAATGCAAACACTTACCCCTATTTTGCGAACAGTTCTATTTTGTCCCGCTTTCTCCCGCTTTTTCCCCGATGACTTTTTGACAACAATTATACTTTAGGATATAATTGATCTTATCAGTGAGGGGAAATTCACCACATCAGGAGCTAACCATGAACCGCCAGATGAGCCTGTTTGAAACCAGTTTTGCCGCCGCTATCGCCGTTGCTGAAAAAAACAGCCTGCCTACGTTTGTGGTGGCAGCGGAAAACAAGCCTCAGATCTGTTTTGTTCTCCCCCCGAAAGCCGGAAATTTCATCAAACCGTCGTATTGGGAAGACCTGATGTTGTACCTGACCCCTGGCGAGAGTCGTCCGGCGATCATGCTGGTCGGTCCGGCGGGTAACGGCAAGACCACCGCCGCCGAAGAAGCGTGCAAGGCGAATAGTTATGATTACCTGGTGATCGACGCGAATGAGTATCTCGAACCGGCAGACCTGGTCGGCTCAGCCACCTATGATCCCCAGAAGGGTGAAGTGTGGCGCGACGGCCCAGTGGCGCAGGCGTTCCGCGAGGGCAAAGCGATCATTATCAATGAATTTGACGCGCTCAACCCCCGCGCCGCGATGTGTTTGCAGTCCGCTATGCAGGACGCCGGGGCCAGCGGCCAGGGCCGGTACGTGACCACGCCCGGCGCAGCCGAACACGACCGGATTTACCCGACCGGCTCCTGCCCGCTGATCCTGACCGCCAACACCTACGGCACCGGCCCCAACCGTCAGTATGTAGGGCGTAACACGATGGACGCGGCCAGCATGGACCGTATCACCATTATCTCCACCGGCTACGAAAATGAAGCGGCCATTTTGGAAGCGCGCGGGTACAGCAATTTCACCGCCACGCGGCTGGAAGCCTGGGCCAAAACCACCCGGAAGCGCATCGAAGACAACGCCCTGCGCGTCATCCTGTCCAACCGCACCCTGCTGCGTATGGCGCAGATGATTGAACGGTACGGGCGCAGCTTTGAGGTCGCTATCGACAAAGAATTTCTGGCGCGGCTGGACGCCGATACTCGCGAACTGTTGGCGTAGTCCGTATTCTGTCTCTTTTTTTGCCCTGTATTTATACCGCGCGGTATAACAAGAAAGGTATTCTCATGAGCCACATCACCCACCCTGCCAGCAGCCCACGCCAGCCCCAGGCCCACAAAGCGTTGTATCACTTAGAGGATTATACGACTGCGACCGGCGACCTGGCACTATCCGTCAAAATGGACATCCGTGATTTTGCGCGGTTTTATGCCGAAGATGATCGGGTCGCGGGGGGATACGAACCGGAGTGGAGCACGGTCAGAAAAAGCCTCTATTTCGCCGAGCGGATCCACAACGCGGACGACGCGCTGACCGCCCTGGATGAATTTGAGTTCCCCAAAGCTATCAAGATGCAGGCCCAGCGCGCGGCACGCGCCCTGACCGATGTGTTTACCGAGATCGCGCGCCTGGTGCGGGAAGACGACCTGACCTCCGGGCGGCTGAATCGCCGCCGTTTTGCTGACATCGCCCGAGAAAGCGCGGCGGGAACTTACGACGTGACTCGTGTGCGGCCTTACGTGCGCACGACCAGCTCGCCGGTGCGCCGTCCCCGGATCGCTGTGATCGCCAGCGCCGGGAACGCTGAAATGTGGGACGATGAAACGTATATTCCGCGGGTGTTGGAACTGGTATTGGGCATCCAGTGGGCGTGTGAGGCGGCGGATCTAGAAACCTACGCTGTGTTGGTCAAAGGCCACGCGCGCCTATCGGAGTCAAAGTATCGTGAAGCGGTGATGGGTATCACCCTGGCCGCGCCCGGTCAGACCATCAGCCCGCGCACGTATGGGGTCGCGCTGCACCGTGACCTGTGGCGTTATGGGGAGAT
>JACRBK010000566.1 GCA_016234525.1 Chloroflexota bacterium | reverse complement strand
CGCCCAGGCTACGCTGATTCTACTCAAATGCTACGCAGGCGCATAACGCGGCAGCGCGTCGATCTGCTGAATCAGGTTCAAGTCCAGATCGGTGATTCCGCCCTGATCGTGCGTCATCAGGCTGATCGTCAGGTGTTTCCAGTCGTGAATCAGCAGATCGGGGTGATGGTTGGCGGTTTCGGCCAGGTGCGCGATGGCGTTTACAAACAACATCACCTGGGCAAAGTTCTTTAATGTATAACTGGCATGAAGCTGGTTGTCATCCCCCAGACTCCAATCGGTATGCCCGGCTAAACGCTGGCGAATCTCATCTGGGGAATAAATTTTTAGGATGCGCGGCATTTTTGAATCTCCTTTTTTGTACCCATTATAGGCAAACTGTGAAATAATTTTAATGCGTGTCTGGTTAATTTCTAAAGCAATACTAATGCTTTTAGCTTAACTTCTAGACAGGTGAACGCATCTAACAGAATAGGTAAACCAGATTTAAAGCGCCATTTCACCCACACGAAGGATAAACTCATGGCAAATAACGGTCATACCCATCCCAATGGTAACGGCCATCACGACGATCTGTACACCATCGCTGAACAGATCACCACCCAGGAATTTGAGGCGCTCGACGCTCAAACATTGGCGCGCCTGTCCGAGCCGGATGAAGCCGAACTCGCGCGCAAAACGATCATTGAAGACGCGGTGCGATTGATCTTGACAAACGTCGGAGAAGACCCCGAACGCGACGGGTTGCAGCGTACCCCGCAGCGTGTCGCCAAAATGTATGATGAACTGCTCGCCGGGTATGGGCAGGATGTCAAAACGATCATCAATAACGCCATGTTCGAGGTGGAATACGGCGAGGGCGAAATGGTCGTGGTCGCTCACATTGACTATACTTCGATGTGCGAACACCACATGCTGCCGTTTACGGGACAGGCGCATATTGCCTATATCCCGCGTAACAAAGTGGTTGGGCTGAGCAAAATCCCGCGTATTGTGGATATGTTCGCCCGGCGACTGCAAGTGCAAGAGCGCCTGACCAGCCAGATCGCAGACGCGCTCGAAGAACACCTGGACCCGCTCGGCGTGATGGTGGTGGTCGAGGGGCAGCATAGCTGCGCGGCCCTGCGCGGCGTGAAAAAACACGGCGTGAATATGGTCACGACCGCCAAACGCGGCGCGTTCCGCACAGATGCCGCCCTGCGCGACGAATTTTACCGCCTGGCGCGGATTTAGCGGTCAGCTTTCAGCGGTCAGCAAGAGCGGCCTCACCCCAACCCCTCTCCAACCGAGTTGGAGAGGGGACCACAGCCGCAGACTCTCCCCCTTTCTCTGCGCAGCGGGGAAAGGGGGCCGGGGGGATAGGGGTAAAACTGGTAGAGCCGCTCGCCAGGGTCTTCATACCCCGGCGATCTGCTCTTACACCCACGAGAGGGGAAAATCACCGATGAATCTATCCGGCAAAGTCGCGCTGGTGACAGGCGGCGCGCATCGCGTCGGCAAGGCGATCACGTTGGCGCTGGCGCAGCAGGGCGCCCAGATCGTGCTGCATTACGGCACATCCGCCCAGGCCGCGCAGGACACCGCCCAGGAGATCGAAGCGCTCGGCGGGCGTGCGGTACCGATCCAGGCCGATCTACGCGATCCGGCGCAGATCGAGCGGCTGTTCCAGGCGGCAGCGAAGGCGTTCGGGCGGCTGGATGTGCTGGTCAACAGCGCGGCGAATTTCAAACGCCAACGTCTGGACGCGGCTCAGGTGTCCGATTGGGCCGACGTGATGCAGGCCAATCTGCGCGCTCCTTTCTTCTGCACACAGCAGGCCGCCCGCCTGATGCGCCAGACGGATCGCCCCGCCGATCAACCCGCCGCGATCATCAACATCGCCGATCTATCCGGGATTCAGGCGTGGCCCGGTTATGCACTGCATGGACTCAGCAAGGCCGGCTTGATCCACCTGACCAAAACCTCCGCCGTTGAACTGGCCCCTGACATTCGCGTGAACGCCATAGCACCGGGCGCGATCTTGCCCCCTCAAGGGACGGACGAAAACAGCGCCTTCTGGCAAAACATCAGGCAGCGTGTCCCGCTGCGCCGCACCGGACACCCCGACCTGATCGGGCAGACGGTGGTCTTTCTCGCTCAAAATGACTACATCACCGGGGCGCTGATTCCGGTGGACGGCGGCGAACACCTGGTTGGCCCAGTAAAATAACTGAGGCTAAAAGCAGGGCGCAGCAGCACCGCGCCTCTACTCAAACCCGCTCGGATGCGGCAGGGGGCTGAGGCTGCTTTTTCACATCAACTATTTTGATGTAATTACCCTAGTAAAATAGGAAAATAGCATGGCTCACGATAAAATCATAATCAAAGACCTGCTGCTGCGCGGGATCATCGGCTTTAACGATTGGGAACGCGAAAAAAAGCAGGATATTCTGATCAATCTGACCCTGTTTACCGACATGCGCGCCGCCGGGCAGTCCGACAACGCCGCCGACATTCTGAACTACCGGACGATCACCAAATTGATCATCGAGGGTGTGGAGAATTCGCAGTTTCATCTGGTCGAGGCGTTAGCCACTTATATTGCACGCCTGTGTGTGAAACACGGCGCGGATCGGGTGATCGTGCGGGTGGAAAAGCCAGGCGCGCTGCGTTTCGCGCAGTCGGTCGGGGTCGAAATCGAACGCGAACGAGGGGATTTTGAGCCACCACAATCTTGAACCTGTCCTGGTCTTTATCACGTTGGGATCGAATATCGCGCCAGAACAAAACCTGCCGCGCGCGGTCAAGATGATCCAGCAAAATTATCATCTGCGCCTGTGTAATGTATCGCGGGTTTACGCCAGCGCGCCGATCAACTCCCGCGGCGAGGTCGCCCCCGACCAGCCCGAATTTCTAAACGCGGCGGTATTGGTCCAATCTGACGGGTATTTTTCGGCGCTCAAGCTCAAGTTTCATACCCTGCGCTTTATCGAATTTTGCCTGGGGCGCCAGCGCGGGCCGGATAAGTTCGCCCCCCGCCCTATCGATCTCGATATCGCGCTGTACGGCGATCAGGTGATCGAAACGCCGCACCTTGTCATCCCCGATCCCGATCTGCTGCGGCGGGCGCATGTCGCACTGCCGCTGGCGGACCTGATGCCGGACTTCAAACACCCGGTCACCGGGCAAACCCTGGCTCAGATCGCCGCGCCATTTGTCGATCAGCCGGGCATCACGATCTGCACCGGCGTGCGGCTGGATAGTACGAATAGCGCATAAAGCCTACTTGTCTAAAAAAATCAAGCGTGCTACAGTATCGTTAATATTTTCATCCAGACATGGAGGGAACGATCATGCAGCAACAGGGCGGTAAAGTTCAGGTTGGAGACGTCATGAATCGGGCGCAAAACCTGCTCAATCAGGCTGGGATCGAAATACCGTTGGCGCTCAAAACGTTGGTGGTCGCGCTGGTATCGGGGCTGCTCGCTGCTATTTT
>JACRBK010000558.1 GCA_016234525.1 Chloroflexota bacterium | reverse complement strand
GGATCGAGCCGCTCTGCTGATCGTAGATCATATAAATGAAGGGGTGATCGACTTTGACTTCTACCGGCGGATCCATCTGGGCAGAGGTGACTCCCATGATCACTGCGGTTGCGGCAGCGGCTTCGGTCCCGGTTTCGTCCAGCTTGACAAACGCTTTGTGCAGCACATCTTGAATAAACAGGTCACGCTGACCGGACATGCCCGAAAAATCGGCCACATTGAGGTCAAACGCATCTTGCATCCCCAAAGATTGCAGCGCGTCCGCCAGCCCGAAATCAGCCGTGTATTCAAATCGCGGCAGCGACAGCACGACTTCCTGCCACATTAGATTATTCAGCGTAGTGCTGAACTGCTCGGCGGTTAATTCCGCGCTTTCAAACGCCTCAAAAGAGTCGAGATCGGGCAGCAAAATCATCATCGCCATACGACCGCCAGTATAGGGCAGCACAACCGCCTGATAACCGTCCCCGGTCGCATAGCCATAGTGCGCCGATTGGTTCATCATCGGCACGGTGATCTGGCTGCCATCCAGCAGGGTGAACGGAGCATCGTGGGTCGCTTCGGGCATAAATTGGGCCTGCCATGCGGCCTTAAAATAGATGGCATTGGTCAAGACCAGCCGGGAATCGGAATTCAGCACGCCGGGTTTGATCAGATCGAGGATACGCTCTTGAGTCTGCTCGCTCACCCAGTCGTTGATCAGCAGGCGTGCCGCTTCGGGATCGGTGATAAAATCGACCCGTTGTAAGCCGACCCCAAAATTCTGATTCACCACATCAAGGTATTCGGGCAAAAAGTTGAAGCCATCCTGACCCCACAACGCATTGGCGATATTCAGCCGAAATTCATCCTCGCCGCCGCTTTCACCTTCATCCTGGGGCATCGTCTCATGTAGGGCTTTGAACGCTGCCGGAATCTGATCTTGCGGTAGGGGGAAATGTAGGGTTTCTGCCATCTGGCGCTCGGTATCACCGCGCGCCCCGGCATAGGTCATCGCCAGCGCCAGCGAAATGCTGTACGGCGATAGAATCAAGTTTTCGCCCTGGTCGCTCACGCTGTGATACAAGTCAAACGCAAACGCATTATTCCCCATGACTAACTCCGGCGAGGTCGTTCCCTGTGCGGCAGACGGGTGGGCCGCTGATCCTGCAAGACCAACGCTGCCGACCAGCACCAGCACCAACACAAAATTCACGAGCAACTTTTTTCGCTGCATCATGGTTCCTCCAATTTATGTCTATGTATCTAAAAGACGCGGGGCAGGCACGAAAAGTTCCGTACAAAAACCAAGAACCGGGGACGCCGATTCCCCGGTTCTCGATTAAAAAAGGAGGAGAAGAGATTTCATTCTTCGCTATGTATATGATACGCGCCCTAAGCTGTCGTTATCCTTATGACATGGCTACGTTTGACCTACGAAATCCCTACGCTCGTTATTTAATCAACGTTTCGACAACTTTTTCCGCCGCGTGTCAGGGATCAATCATAATTGAAAAATAAATCTTAAGCTGGCAAGCAGCAGAAAAACACCATACAGCCGTTTGATGGTGGACGACGGCAGACCTAACGCGATCTTTGCCCCGGCGAACGCACCGATCACCAACCCGGCGGCGATCATGGCGGCCACACCCAATTCGATCTTGCCTGCGTCATAATAGGAGAGTGCCGCGCCCGCCCCCACCGGAGGCAGCAGCGCGGCTAACGAGGTGCCGACAGCGCGTTTTTGGTCATAGTGCAGCAGCCCGACCAACACCGGAACGATCACCAGCCCGCCGCCGATCCCAAACAGGCCGGACGCGATCCCCGCCCCGATGCCAACCACCAGCATCCAGTACCACGCAATCTCAAGAGGGGGCGCAGCTTCAGCGGGAGGCACACTGTTTTTGATCCCTTTACGAGCTGCCCATACTTTGCGCGGCTCAGCAAATCGCCAGCCGATATAGATCAGAAAAATACCGTAAAGCTGCTTCAGCGTGTCCCCTGGCAGACCGAGCGCCACCTGAGCGCCGATCACCCCACCCCCGATTAACCCTGTAGCGATCAACATCGCGGCGGTGAGCTGGAGCAGATTCGCCCGATAGTACGACAGCACCGCAAAAAAGCTGACCGGCATCACCAATACAGCCAGCGATGTTCCAACCGCTTTTTGCAGCTCAAAGCCGAACAAAAAACTCAACATCGGGACGATCACGACCCCGCCGCCGATCCCAAACATCCCAGACAATACCCCGGCGGCTACGCCGAGAATAAGCAGCGCCACTGCATGATCGGGCATAATGAACAGACTCCAATGGGGATCAGCACACTCAAATCAGGATCAGATATAACGTTCCCACAACGATGATCAGGGCCAGCACCAGCGACGTCCACGACATAAGCCGGGCGCGGCGCGCCAGCCGGTCTACGGGGATGCGCAGCCCATCGATCTTGCCCATGACCAGATAACGGTAAAGCATTGCGGCTTCACGATCCAACACACGGTAATGCACCGGAAACCAGTGATACACCTGGGTGCGCGTCATGCGGTAATACACTTCGAGATTCCCTTTACGCTTGCGCACGGTAAGCGTATGCTGCGCGCGGCGCGGATCAAACCACTTATAACGCGGCAGCCGCTGCGTGCGAATCGCTTTATCGCCCACCCGCAGCAGTTCAAAATCGAACTCCACGAAAAACGCGGGCAGGCGCAATTCGAGTTCTTCCTGGGGCATGATGATCGGCAGGTTATAATTGATCCGCAGCCGGTCCTCGCGCCAACACCGCTCAGAAGGCAGACTGATCGGCAGCAGGTCGGGTTTCGCCACCGGCGGCGCATTGACCACGCTCAAGGGGTGAGTCGGCGCGCCGGTTTTGCTCAACTGCTTCACCAGATCTTCAACAGCTAACAGAAACTGCCCCTGAAAATCGATTTTGGTGCATTGGCGCACCTGCTCCGGCAGTTCGCAGGGTCTGTGCAAAACTCCGATCAGACGCTTGCCCTGTTCTCTGGCTTCATCACAGCGGTGCATCAGGTCTTCAGAGGCGACCATATCGGGCGACAATATCCCTAATACATGGGTAGCGTCTTCCAACACCTGATCCAGATCGTCCACCAAATCGGGCGGCGTATTCAGATCAGGGACCGGCCAGACGATCAAGCCGCGCTGCTCAAGCTGAACCGCAAGCTGCCGGGCAAATGCCTGATCGGGCGGCGCATATAATAAAAGAATATGTGACATAATAACGGTCCTGGAAGGCTAAAAAAGTTAGGTCCATTTTACCCACCGCCGCCCGATGCTTCAAATTGCGCCACGCCTTTCACCAAACACCATTGTGGAAATACTTCACATTTGCGTGAAATTTAACTGAGCGTTATAGTTTTCACAATGTAAGACGGCAGTCACCTCTCTCAAGGAGACACCATGTCCGAGCAACCAATATCCTGTACGCAGCCTGCACGCGGCCCTATTGTCGCGGCGTCTGCCCCGTCTGAAACACCACTCATTCAGGAGGTAACACCTATGATCGCGCGTGTGGGCAAGCCCGCCCCCGATTTTGAGGCGATGGCCCATGTTAACGGCGGCTTTAAGCTGGTTAAGCTGTCGGACACTCTGGGTCACTGGACTCTGGTCTGTTTTTACCCTGGCGATTTCACCTTTGTCTGACCGACTGAACTGTCGGCGGTCGCCGTCAAATATGATGAACTACGCTCGTTAGATGTAAACGTCCTCTCTATCAGCACCGATAGTCATTTTTCTCACAAAATTTGGCAAGAAGAAGAACTCTCCAAGATGGTCGAAGGGGGCGTCCCCTGGCCCATGCTGGCTGATCCCGGTGGCAAGATTGGCAAAATTTACGGTGTGTATGACGAAGACGCCGGGGTCGATATTCGGGGCCGTTTCTTGATCGACCCTGATGGCGTGATCCAGGCGATGGAAGTCATGACTCCGCCGGTAGGCCGCAATATTGTTGAATTGATCCGCCAGGTGAAAGCCTACCAGCATAACCGCGCGACGGGCGAAGTCATGCCCGCCGGGTGGCAGCCGGGCAAACCGACGCTCAAACCCGGTCCCGATCTGGTCGGTAAAGTCTGGAAAGTGTGGAAGCCGGAAGTCAACGGTAAATAAGGCAGGCGTAGGCGCCCGAAAAGCTGTCAGCGATCAGCCGTCAGAAAAGCGGCCTCACCCCCTACCCCCTCTCCAACTCGGTTGGAGAGGGGACCGCAGCCGAGCGGGTTTGTGTAGGGGCGCTGCTTGCCGCGCCCAGTTTTTTGCACTACATGACCAGATCGAAAAGTGAATGTGCATCAGGCCCCGGCGAGCTTATTCCGCCGTGATCGTCCCCAAATAAATCTCGTTCGAGACGCGCTGAAGCGTTTTATTCGCCAGATCGAATTTGTACGTCCCCCCCTCGCTGATTCCGGCGAGCAGCAGGGCGTTATCTTCGTCGATGAATGCCAATGGGCGGTAACGTGCCGGGCCAGGGGTCAGCAGCGCGATCTGTGACTGTGTCACCATATCCGCCAAAATGAGCGTATGCTGACCGCCCGCTGCCTCCGCCGACGCGCTGTAGACTGCCAACGTGCCGGTATTATTCAGCAGCAGATCGCCCGCGACCCGAAAGGGCAGCCCTGGCGCGGGAATCAGAATATCGGCCCCGGTGGGCATATCCCAGATGTGCAGCGCAAACGGCCCGATTCCCTGGGCCGCTTCCAGCCGTCCCAAAATCCGCCCATCAGCAGAAATCGACGCCGCACACGGACAGTTTGGCTCATCCGGCAGAGGAACAAAGACCTCTCCGACCATGTGATATTCTACGACGTGGGTAAACACATCGTACAGGTTATCTGTGGCAGGGACAGGGTGAGCCGCGTCATAAAAAAAACGGCGCGGATCGTTGGTGATCGCCAGCGGGAACAATTCAAGCGCCGCGCCCGGTGTCGAGATCGGAAGCTGGCGCAGATCGCTGCCATCGGCCAACGCCGTATAAGCCTCTGAGACTCCCGCCTGATTCACCTGCACCCAGGCGACTGCCCGCCCATCGGCAGACGCGACCCAATAGAGCGACCGCGTATCAACGGCCCGGCGAATAAACGGGTGCGGTTCCAGCGTACCATCTGCATTCGCGCGCATCACGGCCCCGGTGGCTACCTTTTCATACAGCACATAATTCCCGACCAGCAAAAAACGCTGCCCGTTTTCGACATTCACCACCCGGCTCAGTCCACTCAGCGGGTCCATAAATGAGATGCGTGCCTCACCTGTCTGGAGATTCTGCGCCAGAAAAACCTCTACACGGGCGGGGGTATCTTGCGCGTGGGCAGGCGAAAACAAACCCAGCAGCAGCGCCGCCGAAAAAACCAGCAGTAGGGCGAGCAGTTTATGCCAGTAATAGCGAGGGTGCTGATAGCTGCACCTGATAAAAACGGCCTCACCCCCTACCCCCTCTCCAACCAGGTTGGAGAGGGGATGATAGCAACCACTCTCCCCCTTTCTCTGCGTAGCGGGGAAAGGGGGTCGGGGGGATAGGGGTAAAATCGGGCGATAAGAGTCGTTTGGTTTACGCATCTGCCGCCCCGCTATCCGATAGACCGGCTTTGATCGCGGCGATCACCTGCGGCAGAATCACGCCGGAAGGGCCGGACAATGACCAGCGTGCCACCATCGTGATCGGAGTCGGTTCAGGGTTAACCTCGATCACAATGGCGTGGCTCTGATACGCCAAAAACGGCAGGCTCGCCACCGGCTGCACCGTGCCGGAAGTCCCGACGACTAACATCACATCCGCCGTCGCCGACAGTTCGTAGGCACGTTCGAGCGCGGCGTGGGGCAGCATCTCTTCAAACCAGACCACTGCTGGGCGCACATACGCGCCGCAGTGGGGGCAGCGCGGCGGGCCGGATTCGGGATCCCATTCCAGGCGGGTGATATCAATAAAAGTCGGGTCGCCCTGGCAGTCCGCAAAACACTTGTTAAGCTGAATATCCCCATGCACGGGGATCACATCGTGGCTGCCCGCCTTGTGATGCAGCCCGTCAATATTCTGGGTGATCACCACCACCTGCGGCAGAAGGTTTTCCAGTTCGGCAATGGCATAGTGTCCGGGGTTAGGCTGAGACTGGGCCAGCAATCCGCGCCGGTAATGATACCAATCCCAGACCAGCTTAGGATTGCGCCGGAACGCGCTGGGCGTGGCAAGCTGTTGGGGATCGTACCTGGCCCATAACCCATCCAGCGCATCACGGAAAGTGGGAATCCCGCTCTCTTTAGAAATGCCCGCGCCCGTCAACACGACCAACCGATGGCTGCGCCGAATCGCCAGCGCCGCCTCCCGAATCGACTGACTCGGCGTGCCAGAAACTTCGCTCACAATGCTTGATCCTCGTTTCAGGGCCTGGAATGATTCTTCGCTGGGCGTTCGAGCGGCATCACCCGCGCTTCAATATAACGGTAGTCAGCTTTTTGCGCGGTGTAACGGCCAGGGCCGCCGCCGATCTGGTGATTGGAGTCCTTAAAGTCGGTTTTTTCTACCAGGGTGATGCTTAGCTCGGCATTAGGCAGCAGCCACAACGTCTGGTGTTCATCCCAGGTCGCATTGCGCCAAAACGCCATATCGGCATCGGGGTCCAGGGAGCGAATCTCTTTACGTGCGTCTTTGAGGGAGAGCGCACTCAACCGTTTGGCTAACTGCTCGCGTGCGATGTCGTCCATAGGAGTCCTTCGTTGTTAGTGGTTAATTATTAGTTGTTAGTTAACAGCTTTTAGTTTTCAGTTCTCAGTTGACAGTCAACAGCGGGGAGATAACACGGCTGCGTTCTAAAAACCAATGACTAAAAACTGAAAACTGATGACTGAGAACGGTCTACTGAAGACTACCCATCATTTTAACACAATTCCCCATCCCCTCGCATAGCTTTGCAGCGCGGGCTGGTGTACAATTTCTGGCAGCGCAGCCACATACCAGAGCCGGATCATGACCGAAACCTATACTGTCTGGGAACTGACCACCTATATCCGCGATCTGCTCGATCTCGATCCCAAGCTGCAACAGGTGTGGGTCGAAGGCGAACTGAGTAATCTTACGCGGGCATCCTCCGGCCATTGGTATTTCACGCTCAAGGATGATCGCAGCGAACTGAAGTGCGTGATGTGGAAGGCCGCCGCTGCCGCGCTCAACTACAATCCTCAGCACGGGGATCGTGTGTTGGCGCGTGGACGGGTCGCCGTGTATGAAGCGCGCGGCCAATATCAACTGATGTGTGACCAGATGCAGCCCGCCGGAGTGGGTGATCTCAACCGGCAGTTTGAACTGCTCAAAATTAAGTTAGAGGCCGAAGGGCTGTTCGACACGGATCGTAAACGCCCGATCCCGGCTTTTCCACACCAGATCGGCGTGGTCACATCGCCCACGACTGCCGCGTTTCAAGATATTCAAAATGTGCTGCGGCGGCGCTACCCGCTGGTTGAGGTAATCCTCAGCCCCACGCTGGTCCAGGGCAAAGAAGCTCCCCCACAAATCGTCGAAGCGATCCGCCGCCTGAACGATTACACCCAGGTCGATGTGATCCTGCTGGCACGCGGCGGCGGCAGCCTGGAAGATTTGTGGTGTTTTAACGATGAAACGGTGGTGCGTGCCGTCGCAGGATCGCGCCTGCCAGTGATCACCGGAGTCGGCCACGAAATAGATTTCACACTGGTGGACTTCGCCGCCGATTACCGCGCCCCGACCCCCTCCGCCGCTGCCGAGATTCTGACACCAGACGGTGAGGCGCTGCGTAATACAATAGAAATCTGGCGCGATCAAATGGCTGAGAGTATTCAGGCGTGCCTGGACGATCAACGCCAGGGCATCGCGCAGCAAACGCGCTGGTTAGGGCGGCTTTCACCTGCACACAACATCCAGACTTCGCGCCAACGGATCGATGATCTGCTCAGTCGCGCCGCCCGTAGTATCGAAAACGACCTGGCGCGCCAGCGTGAACGGCTAGCCTCTCAAACGCGAGCCTTAGAATCCGCCAGCCCGTTAGCTCTGCTTCAGCGCGGTTATGCCCTGGTGACACGCGCCGGAGATGGCCGCCGGGTGAGCAGCGTGAACGATGCCGCTGAAGGCACACTCTTACACATTACTCTGCACGACGGGCGGCTCACCGCATCCGTTCAGAAACGCGAAAAACGCGAACCTTAGCAGCTATCCATAAAAGTTTTTGTAAGGGCGCTATTTGCCGCACCCTACCCTATTTATGGATAATTTGTTCGATCAGGCAGTGAGGTTAGAGAGTTATGAGTTCACAACCCACTTTGATTGCCGGACGGTATGAAATTGACACATTAATCGGGCGCGGCGGCATGGGCGATGTCTATCGCGGTACAGACACGCACACTGGCCATCTTGTCGCGATCAAACTGCTGCACGCCAGCATCGTTTTAGATAACCCCGATTTGGTGGACCGCTTCCAGCGCGAAGGCGAAGCCCTGGGCCAGTTGAACCACCCCAATATTGTCAAACTGCTGGGCGGTGTAGAAGAGGGTGATAAACATTACCTGATCATGGAATATGTCGGCGGCGGCTCGCTGCGTGATCTGCTCGATGATCAGTCGCGCCTGCCGCTCGAAGCCGTGCTCAATATCGCGCTGGACCTGGCCGACGCGCTCACCCGCGCTCACCGTTTGAATATCATTCACCGTGACATCAAACCCGATAACGTGCTGCTGGCCGAAGACGCTACCCCGCGCCTGACCGATTTTGGCGTGGCTCACCTGGGAGATCGCACCCGGCTGACGCAGACCGGCTCGGTGATCGGCACGTATGCGTATCTCAGCCCGGAAGCGTGTAACGGCCTGGAACTGGACGAACGCGCCGACATCTGGTCGTTTGGCGTCATGCTGTACGAGATGTTAGCCGGGCGTGTGCCGTTCCAAGAAAACAGCACGGCGGCGGTGATCACGGCCATTCTCACCAAGCCCGCCCCCGATCTGCTGCGGCTGCGTCCTGGCCTGCCCGAAGCGCTGGTCGCCTTGATCATCAAAATGCTCGAAAAAGACCGTGACCGTCGTATTTCCAGCGTGCGGCTGGTCGGGGCCGAACTTGAGGCGATCATACGCGGGCTGGATACCCCGCTGCGCAGCCTGATCGCGACCATCCAAGAAAAGGCGGGTTCCTCGCGTTTCACGACCCCGCCTGAGGGTGAGCAAGATGTTCCAGCAATGGCGCGCAGCGATCCGCATCAGACGCACGGCCTCTCGCTGTACCCCACCCCCGGCGGCGGAACCCCGGCGGCGGTGACTCCGCCCGGCTCACGCACCCCACCCGAAGGCGTCGTTTTGTACACGGCTGATGGTATCCCGGTCACAACCCAGACGATGGCCCCGGCTGCGTTCAAAATTAAATGGATCGCGCTCACGCTCATTGTCACCGTGTTGGCCTGTACCGGGCTGATCGCGCTGGCGCTGATCCTCGATCTGGGCAATCGCAGCGACGACGGCGAACAGGATTCAGATGTGCTGATCCCCGATGGCACGTTTGAGGTCAGCGTTCCCGGCGAGACCAACCCATTAATGGCCGCGGTCGAACCCGTTGAGCCGGGTGAATATATGGTGCTGGTGGCCCAGGTCGAAAATCAGGCCGGGGTGGTTCATCCTGATGGGATGGGCAGCGGCGATATCAGCCGCGCAATTACCAGCGATCTGCGCGAAAACCTGGAACGCACTGTGGCGTTTTCCAATATCCGCGTGCGCAGTTATCCCAGGGTGATCACCAGCGAAGAGGAAGCACTGGCCGCTGCCGAACAAAACGGGGCCGCTGTGGTCGTCTGGGGCAACCATACGGTGGACGAAGTCGAACTCAATATACAAATTGGCTCACTGGCTCCCTTCAAATATATCCAGTTTGAGCGCGAAGTCTTAGACCGCACTGCCAATGTACGGGTGACGATGACCAACGCCCGCACTCAATC
>JACRBK010000563.1 GCA_016234525.1 Chloroflexota bacterium | reverse complement strand
TTGGTGCTGATGATCGCGTCCGGTTTACAGACATCTTCTAACCGGGCCATCAGGTCTTGTTTGACCGCCAGGTTTTCGATGATAACCTCGATCACCCAATCGCAATCGCGCAGCAGGTCCAGGTGATCGTCCAGGTTGCCGGGGGTGATCAGGTCAAAATCGTCGGGATGGAACAGCGCAGCGGGGCGGCTTTTTTGCAGCGTCTTGAGGTTATCCAACACGATCCGGTTACGTTGGGCGGGAAGATCACCAGGGGCAGAGTCTTTTGGGGGGATGTCTAACAGCACGACCGGAACCCCTACCCCGGCCAGCAGCGCCGCGATTCCACTGCCCATCGTACCCGACCCGATCACCGCCGCCTTACGAATATGATAGGTCATCGCACCGTCTCTCCTCAAACACTCAGACCAACGATCCGTCTTTTAGAGTTAGTTCTCACCCCATTGTATTACGGATAGCCAGCAGAACCAACCGCGCGCGCCGATCGTTAGAAAACAAAAACGAGCCGGTTGGCTCGTTTCTGCCTGTGGTTTGGCGCAAGATTAGCCCTGACGCTGCTTGTGTTTGGGATACGCCGAACACATCACGAACAGACGGCCATGACGGCGAACAAAATAACATTTGTCGCACATCTTACGCACTGAAGCGCGCACTTTCATAATAGAGACCTCCAGATTACGACAAGCGCGACTATTATACCTGACCCCGCGCCAAAATCCAGGGCAAAAGAAGCGGTCAGCTATCAGCGATCAGCAAGGGCAACCTCACCCCCTGCCGCAGCCGACCAGTTTTCGTGTAGGGGCGCCGCTTGCTGCGCCAGTTTTTTTTTACCCCGGCCCCCGCCTCCGCCCTCTCCCGCCCCGCTGCGCAGAGAAAAGGGAGGAGTCTTGTATAAAGGGGGCATTCAAGATAGAGTAGCGGCGAAAAATTAACGGATGCACAAGGAGTTCCAATGGGGCGTTTCATAGACGGCTTGCCTCTAGCGTGGCGAGTCAGCGCCGCGTGTATGATCATTTTTTTGCTGGTGGCGGTGGGAGTGACCAGAATCAGCACCATCCAGCACATCGATCGAGATGCCAGTGAGGCAGTCTATCGCGCCCTGCCGATGTCCTGGTGCGAGTTTATCACATGGTGGGGTCACAACGGCCTCTACTTGCTGGGCGGCGCGATAGCCGCTGTTCTGATTTGGAAACGGCAGTGGACGTTAGCAGTGTTTGCGACGAGTGCCGTCAGCGGGGGAATATTCTTACAATCTATTATTAAGCCACTGGTCGCGCGTCCGCGACCTCTTTATCCTGATGCTGATCTGGCTGTCCATTCGTACTCTTTTCCAAGTGGCCATACGCTGCTCTCGCTGATCGTGTATGGCGTTCTGGTCTACCTGATCATGCGGCGTGTACAAGACAGAAGAACCCGGCTGCTGATCGTCTCTATAGCCGCGTTGTGGGTCGCGCTGATTGGCCTCAGCCGCGTGGTCCTGGGATTTCACCACCTGGGCGATATTTTGGGCAGCCTGACGTTAGGGATCGCCTGGTTAGCAACTTGCATCGGCCTGTTGGACTACCTTAACCCGTCTCATCAGTCAAAACCTCATCCCTATCCAGGATAGATGCACAGAGGGCGCAGCGTACACTGCACCCTCTGTTTTTCTGCTTTTAGCTGATGGACGCGATAATCAGCGCCCTATATGCGTCAATTTAAGAACAACCTCACCCCCTACCCCCTCTCCAACCGGGTTGGAGAGGGGACCGCAGCCGACCGGGTCTTGATAGAAGCACCGCTTGCTGCGCCCAGTTTTTCCCCTCTCCACCAGCGAAGCACAGGGGGGAGGGGACACAGGGGTGGGGCTGATTTTGGCTTAAGTTGACACTCGTCGGGCAGAGCAAGCCCTGCCCCTACTGAAAACTGATAACTGAATACGGTTAACTTGCTTTGCGCTGACCGCTGCTTTACGGCGTGTTGTTATACACCCGGTAGCTGATCCAGATCGTTGTATCCACACGGTTATCGATGCGGATCACGCCGCGTTTGCCTTCGACGGTGTAAATTCCGATCACCGTCCCGGCGAGCACCTGATCGGTAGTCAGGCCGACCGTATTGTTGATCACGCCGGGGTCCAGCAGCCCATAGTGGACATTCTCATACGATACGCCGCTCAGGATGCCCACCGACGCGCCCGGTTCGAGGTCAATGTTATACCCATCCCATTTGAACTCGTTGCTTCCGCCGTACAAGTCCAGGAATGTATCTACCCCAACCTGGAAATTCGTCTGGTTGGCGAACAGCGGATAATCCACGCGGTAGGTAATGTTATAAACGTTGTTGCCTTCATTCGACTCAGTGATTTCGCCGTTCAGATCGGCGACCACGCCCACCTGGAAAATTCCCGTTCCGGTGACCGTAGCCGTGAGCGTCGTCTGGGCGGACTGACCACCCGCCAAACCTTCGACAAAACCAGACGTAAAGACTCCACCCGGTTCCCAGGTAGCGGCGACGGCAAAACGCCCGACGGCGGTCGCGCCCGCGTTGCGTACCGATATGGTCGCGGTGAACGCCCGGCCCGGAATCGGCTGGGCCTGATCGAGCACCACCGTATCGATGATCAGGTCAGGCGTAGCGGGCAGCGGCGTAGCGGCGAGAGTCGGCGTCGGCGGAGCCTGCACGATATTAACCCCCACCAAAGTACCCAAGACTTCGACAAATTCTGTCGCTACCCAACCAACCCCGCCCTGGAAATCAATCGCCAGCCAGGTGTAATCGGCGACAGCGCCTAACACGCGAATTTGTTCGTCACGGCTCAGTTCACCGATCTTGTCGTAGTTCGGACCCGGCCCGACGCGCACATTCAGCGTATTCACATTCACGCGTATCCATGTACCTTCGAGCGTGGCGGTCGGTACGGAGGACGTCGGCGGGGCGAGGGTAGCGGTTGGCGTGGGCGTCGGCCCGACATCTGGCCCGGCTTGATCAAGCTGCAAGCGGCTGATGTCATCAAAACGCGCCAAAACCGTCGATCCGCCGCGCGGCCCCAGTTCGTACACCACGCCAGTGCGTGAGAGA
>JACRBK010000562.1 GCA_016234525.1 Chloroflexota bacterium | reverse complement strand
CTACGGTTATCATCTCTACAGATATTAGCATAGTAGAGAATCCCTTTAAAGGGCTGCGGCCCTTTGAACAATCCGATGCCGCTGATTTTTTTGGTCGGCAAGCGCTGGTCGATCAGTTGCTGATCAGACTGGCCAGCAATGGTACACAACAACGTTTTTTGGCCTTGATAGGCCCCAGTGGCAGCGGCAAGTCCAGTGTGGTGAAGGCAGGGTTGATTCCCGCGCTGCGAACTGGCCAACTGCCGGGTTCTGAAAATTGGTTTACCGTCGAAATGGTGCCTGGTCCCGAACCGTTCAGAGAACTTGAAGCGGCCCTGCAACGAGTAGCTGTCAATCCGATTCCTGATATATTCGCGCGGCTCACGGCGGATCGGATGGGCCTATCGGCAGTAGCTGAACGTATTTTGCCCCAGGACCACCAGACGAGACTCCTGTTATTTATCGATCAGTTTGAAGAAGCATTTACCCAAGTGGAGTCTGAAACCGAACGCAAACGTTTTTTAGACAGCATAAGCGCGGCAGTAACCCAAACATCCGGCAGGTTATTGGTGGTAATTACACTCCGTGCGGATTTTTATGATCGACCTTTACTGTACGAGGAATTTGGCGCCCTGGTACGCGAATGTGCTGAGGTGATCCTGCCCCTTACCACGCAAGAACTTCAACTGGCCATAAGAAATCCAGCAGAGCGGGTAGGCTTGTTTGTCGAGCCAGAGCTGGTCACGATGATTGTTTCTGATGTCAACCAACAACCCGGGGCTTTGCCAATGCTGCAATATGCGTTGACCGAAGTGTTCGAACACCGAGATGGGCGGCGCCTTACACTGGAATCTTATTCAAAGGTTGGCGGCCTCACGGCATCGCTCGGGCGGCGCGCAGAAGAAGTATATCTATCGCTTGCGCCGGATCGTCAAGAGCTTGCTCGCCAGTTATTTTTGAGACTCATTATTCTGGACGATGAAACTGAAGCGGTACGGCGGCGGCTGAATTGGTCAGTATTGACCTCGCTGACAAAGGATACTGCCGCGATTGAAGAAATCCGCGATACATTTGTTAAATACCGCTTGTTAACCGCCGATCGTGATCCTAAAACGCGCGAGACGACCATCGAGGTTGCTCACGAAGCGCTCTTACGAGAGTGGGAACGCCTGGTTAATTGGTTGAATACCAGCCGCGAAGATGTTCAGATGCAGCGGCGCCTGCAAACTGTTTCCGCTGAATGGCAAAAATCAGGGAAGAATCCTGGATATTTGTTAACCAGCACCCGGCTGATCCAGTTTGAGGAATGGAGTACTGTCGCCAGTCTGCAATTGACTCAGGACGAGCGTGAGTTTTTGCGCGCCTCGGCGAATGAGCGTCAAACTCAACAGGCTAGAGAAGCAGCACGCCTGGCACGCGAAAAAACCCTGGAGCGTCGCACGCTCCGTTGGCTGCGCGGTATCGTGGTTATACTTTCCCTGGCGGCGCTCATTGCCTCTATCCTGGCACGTTTTGCGCTCGATCAGCGCGAAGCCGCCGATGATCGCTGGCGCACCCTTCGTATTTTATCCAGAACCGATCAGGCTAATCTTGCGCTCAATGACAACGATCCAGAGTTAGCCCTGGCACTGGCTTTTTCGATTGATGGCAAACCAGCCTCGTTTCCTTTGCAGACGCAGCAGATGTTTTATCAGGCCGCTTATGCGCCAGGTACAAGCCTGGTATTCGACAAGCACGACGATGCGCTGTTGGGCGTGGCTGTCAGTCCAGACGGCAAGTTAGCTGCGTCTGGTTCTGGGCGGTTGAATCCACTTGGCCCGATAGTTGATAACAGCATTCGTGTTTGGAATATTGCTACCGGAGAAGAAATCTATAACCTGGATGCCACCAGCGGTGGTCATACAGACACCGTGACTGGAGTTGCTTTCAGTCCAGATGGGCGGCTGTTGGCAAGTAGTTCAATCGATAAAACGATTATTTTGTGGGATGTCGAGACTGGCACGGTCATTCGGCGCTTGCAGGGCCATGAAGATTGGGTAAATCGTGTCATATTCACCCCCGATGGGCGAACACTGGTGTCCGGTTCGGGCAACTTTCTCATCACAGCTATCCCGATTCCCGGCCTGGGTACACGAGACACTTCTGTCCGTGTATGGGATGTGGAGAGCGGTCAAGAAATTGGTCAGTTGGGCAATAGTGAGGAGGGTCATAAAAACCCCATTATGGGTCTGACGATGAGCGCAGATGGAACTCGCGTGGCTTCGGGCGATACCAATGGCCTGATCATCCTCTGGGATTTGGCTTCTGGCAAAGAAATACACCGCATGGAGTCACCCGGCGATTGGGTGTCGAGTTTGAGCTTTACGCCTGATGGCAGTGCGTTGTTATCAGCCTTGGGGAAACCCAGTATTGGCGGGTCAGGGGCAACTTCGACCTTAATGGTCATGTGGGATACACAAACGGGTCAGAAAGTACGCGAGTTTATTGGGCATACCAATGTCGTCACTGCGGTGGCCGTCAGTCCTGATGGCCGCACGGCACTCACCGGATCCGCTGACTATACTTTGCGGCTGTGGGATCTCGAGAGTGG
>JACRBK010000076.1 GCA_016234525.1 Chloroflexota bacterium | reverse complement strand
GCTGTACGTGCCGATTGTGGAACACCTGGGGCAGAAAGGCATGGCAAAACACCCGGACGGCTGGCGGCGCGTGGTCGTAGAAAAACCATTCGGCCACGATCTGGCCTCGGCGCACGCGCTGAATGCTGCCCTCCACCGGGTTTTTGCCGAAGATCAGGTCTACCGCATCGATCACTACCTGGGCAAAGAGACAGCCCAAAACATCTTGTTTTTTCGTTTTGCCAACACCATCTTTGAGCCGGTATGGAGCCGGAACTATGTAGATCATGTACAGATCACCGTCGCTGAACAGGTCGATGTCGGCCACCGCGCCGAATTTTATGACAAGGCCGGGGTCATGCGTGATATGTTCCAGAATCACCTGCTTCAACTGCTCTCACTGGTAGCGATGGAACCGCCCGCTTCTTTTCAGGCCGATGCCCTGCGCAACGAAAAAGTGAAAGTCCTGGCGTCGATCCGCCCGGTAGCCGTTAAGGATACAGTGCGCGCCCAATACAAAGGTTACTGCGATGCCAAAGGAGTCGCTCCCAACTCGCAAACGCCTACCTTCGCCGCGCTCAAGTTGTATATTGATAACTGGCGTTGGCAGGGGGTTCCGTTTTATCTGCGGTCGGGCAAAGCACTTTCGAGCAAAGAGAGCGAAATCGTCGTGGTGTTCAAATGCCCCCCGCACATGATGTTTGATCCCAGCGCCGAAGAGGGATGTTTCGCGCCGAATATGCTGTCGTTGTGCATCCAGCCCGATGAAAGAATCCATCTTAAATTTGAGGCCAAAGTCCCAGGTTCGCACCAGGATACGCGCTCGGTGGATATGGAATTTAACTACCGATCCTCGTTCGGGGGCGCCCCCCTGCCCGAAGCCTATGAACGGCTGCTGCTCGATGCGCTCAACGGGGATGCCTCGTTGTTCACCCGCAGCGATGAGATCGAAGCCGCCTGGCGGTTAGTGGACCCGGTGCTGAAAAACTGGCAAAAACCCGGTGCGCCACCGCTGGTGACATACCCGCTGGACAGCATGGGGCCAGTGGACTCAGATCGGTTTATGGCCCGCGATGGGCGTGTATGGCAGTCCGGATGTATGCGGTAGGAGCGCGATGGCAGAGATCAGCGTTTATCCCGATCCCGCAGCGCTGACCCGCCGTGCGGCTGAAATGATCACCGCCCTGGCGGCTGAAATTGTCCCGGTTCAGGGGCGATTTAGTATGGGGCTGTCGGGTGGCTCGACCCCGCGCGCGTTGTTTACGCTGCTGGCATCTGATGATTATGCCCAGCGGATACCCTGGTCGGGTGTTCATGTGTTTTGGGGGGATGAACGGTGCGTTCCCCCAGATCACACCGAGAGTAATTACCGCATGGCCCGAGAAGCCCTGCTGGATCATGTTCCTATTCCGGCTGAGAATATTCATCGGGTGCGTGCAGAACTTTCTCCCGCTGAAGCGGCTCAAGATTATGAACAAACGCTACGCAGCTTTTTTGCGGCTGAATCCGATCAAACGCCGCCGCGCTTTGATCTGCTATTGTTGGGTATGGGTGACGATGGGCATACGGCCTCTCTGTTCCCCCATACCGCTGCGCTGCATGAGCACACACGCTGGGTGATCGAAAACCGGGTAGAAAAGCTAAACACCTGGCGGATCACGCTGACCGTATCTGCTATCAATGCGGCCGCGCAGGTGCTGTTTCTGGTCATAGGCAGCAGCAAAGCAACCGTACTGCGCGATGTGCTGCATGGTCCCTACCAGCCCGGTCACTATCCTTCCCAACGAATTGGACCTATCAATGGGCGGTTGATCTGGCTGTTGGATGCGGCTGCCGCCGCGTTGTTATGACGCTGTGTTTTGGGGTTTGAGTTCTACCGCGCCGCTTTGCGGCAGAGTCCGTTTAAGACTAAACTTAAGGGTGTGCGCCCGTGTGTGCAGAGAAAAATAAGGAGATGTTGCGCATGTTCAAACACAAAACGTTGATTGGATTTATTTTGCTTGCACTGATGGCGATCTCGCTCATGCCGGTTTCCGCCGCCGGGCCAGTTTACCCTGACCTGCCCGACCTGGAAGGGCAAGAAATTGTTATCGCTGTCGAAAATCTTTACACGCCATTCCAATTTGAAAATCCTATGACGGGCGAAGTCATGGGTTACGAATATGACATGATGGCCGAAATTTGCGCCCGGATCAACTGCACACCCAAGTATGAGTATGTCAGTTGGACCGCGATGATCCAGTCGGTCAGCGAAGGGCAGTTCGATCTCGGCATGACTGGGATCACCATCCTCGATGAGCGCAAAGAGGTGGTCGATTTCAGTGAGCCTTATATCAATTTGCAGCAGTTTTTGCTGGTGCGTTCCGACGAAGATCGTTTCGCCAACATGGACGAATTCGCTGCGAATACTGAACTGCTCTTAGGTGTGCAGCAAGGAACCGCCGGGTTCTTCGTCACGCTGGACACCGTGCCAGATGAAAACCGCCGCAAGGTATACAACGAATTTGGGGCGCTGATCCAGGCGCTCATCGTCGGCGACGTGGACGCGGTTCCAGTGGATGCGGCTTCGGCGCGTGGGTTTATCACCACCACCGGCGGCGCGGTCAAACTGGTGGGCGATCCGATCTCTGAGGAACTGATGGGTCTCATCTTCCCGAAGGGCAGCGAACTGGCCGAGCCGATGAACGCCGCCATCGCCAGCTTGAAAGAAGATGGTTTCCTCGATTTCCTGATGACCAAGTGGTTCTTTAACTACAATCCGCAGAGCGGCGAAATCTACGCAGACCTGCCGGACCTGGACGGCCAGGAATTGGTGATCGCGGTAGAAAATCTGTATCTGCCCTTCCAATTCCAAGAAGCCACCACCGGCGAGGTGATGGGCTTCGAATACGATATGGTGAAGGAAATCTGCGCCCGTATCAACTGCGTGCCCCAATATGAATACGCCAGTTGGGACGCGATGATCCCCTCGGTAGGGGAGGGCCAGTTCGACCTGGGCATGACTGGAATTAGCATCATCGAAGAACGTAAAGAGGTGGTCGATTTCAGCAATCCCTATATCAACCTCGACCAATACCTGTTGGTCCGGGCGGGCGAAGATCGTTTTGCCGACATCGAAGAATTTGTCGCCAATGAGGATCTGATTATGGGCGTGCAGCAAGGAACCGCCGGGTTCTTTGTGACAATGGATGTGGTGCCGGAAGATCGCCGCGTGGTCTATAACGAATTCGGGGCGCTAGTCCAGGCTTTGATCGTGGGTGACATCGACGCGATGCCGGCTGATGCTGCTGCTGCTGCCGGTTTTAAGACCACCAGCGGTAATGCGGTTGAATTGGTGGGCCCGCCGATATCAAAAGACGAGATGGGCTTTATCTTCCCCCATGGCAGCGAATTGGTCGACCCGATGAACGCTGCGATTGCCAGCCTTGAGCAGGACGGTTTCTTGGGCTACCTGTATTACAAGTGGTTCCTGCACTATCAGCCACCGGCTCAATAAACAACATTCCACCGCCAGGTTTTTCCAGTAAAACGAAAACCCTCCTGAACCGTTTCTGGTCAGAGAGGGTTTTTTTATTTATCTAAAATGGGTCAGTCTACCAGCCGCGTTTGCCGAGTACGACCTGATCTGGCTCGACATGAATACCGACCATCGCTTCGCCCAGTTCTCGGCTGACTTCGGCCAAAATCTGGGAATCGTTGTAGTGAGTCACAGCCTCGACAATCGCCTTCGCGCGTTTGGCCGGGTCACCGCTCTTGAAGATACCCGATCCAACAAACACACCATCGACGCCCAACTGCATCATCAGCGCCGCATCCGCCGGGGTAGCGACGCCGCCCGCTGCAAAATTGACCACTGGCAGACGACCCAGTTCCGCCGTCTCTTTGATCAGTTCATAGGGCGCGCCGATCTCTTTGGCGAAGGTCATCCATTCATCAGGGCGCAGTGTCGACAGGCGGCGAATATCGCCTAATACGGTGCGAGCATGGCGCACAGCCTCGACCACATCACCGGTCCCGGCTTCGCCTTTGGTGCGGATCATCGCCGCCCCTTCTCCAATGCGGCGCAGCGCCTCGCCCAGGTTGCGGCAGCCGCACACAAACGGGACTTTGAAGTCGTGTTTATCGATATGGTATTGATCGTCAGCCGGGGTCAAAACTTCACTTTCATCGATGTAATCAATGCCAATCGCTTCGAGAATCTGCGCCTCGACAAAATGGCCGATGCGGCATTTCGCCATCACCGGAATCGTGACGGTGTTCATGATCGATTCGATCAGTGACGGGTCACTCATCCGAGCGACACCACCCTGCGCGCGAATATCTGCCGGAACACGCTCCAGCGCCATCACGGCAACCGCGCCCGCATCCTCAGCGATCCGGGCATGTTCGGGCGTGACCACGTCCATAATCACGCCGCCCTTAAGCATTTGGGCCAAACCGCGCTTTAAGGTTTCGGTTCCTTTTTGCGCGCCATTATTTGAGCCATTCGGATTCAAATTGTCTGCCATGTTAAGCTATCTCCTTCTCGGATAATCAAATCAGGATTTATCCTGAACCATAGACCATTCATTAAAGGATCGGCGCGCGATGCACCGACGGCTGATAGTTTTCCTGCCAGGTGCGCCATGCCTGCCCCAACCGCCGAAAACCTTCTTCGATGCGGGCCGGGGTCTGTGAGGCAAAGTTGATGCGGATATGCCGGCTGCCGCCGCCGTCCGTATGGAACAGCGTGCCGATGGCATACGCTACCCCATGCTGGATCGCCGTCACATACAGTTCGGCAGCAGTTGGGCCGTTGTCAGGGAGTCTGATCCACAGATATAACCCGCCGGTCGGTTCGGTCCATTCCGATCCGGTGGGAAGATAACGTTTGGCCGCCGTCTGTGCTGCGGCACAGCGAGTCCGCAGTTCTGAGCGCACCCGATTCAGGTGTCCTACCAACGCCCCGCTCGCCAGATAGACATGCATCGCGCGCTGATTCAAACCGGGGGTGCAAACATCCGCCGCATATTTGACGCGCACCAGGCGCTCGCGCATCATCCCATCCGCAATCAAATAGCCGATGCGTGTACCAGGCAGCAAAATCTTCGAAAAACCGCTGGCGTGCAGCACAATCCCGTCTTCATCCAATGCTTTCAACGGCGGCGGTGGGGTCTCGCGATAGCTTAATTCGTGATAAACCGCATCCTCCAAAATGGGGACACCATAGCGCCGCGCAATCATCAACAACTGGCGGCGGCGGTGGAGCGGCAGAACTGTTCCGGTGGGGTTATGATGCGTCGGTGCAATATAGATCAGGCCCGGCTGGTGTTCGCGCACCGCCTCTTCGAGCGCATCCATCCGCATCCCCTGGCTATCCAGCGGCACACCTACTGGAATCACCCGGTGAACATGCGCAATATCAAGCATCCCCAAATAAGTCGGGCTGCTGGTGATCATGCGGTCGCCAGCGCCTAAAAGTGTCTGCACCACCAGATCCAGCGCCTGCTGCGCGCCGCCGGTAATCAGTACATCGTCAGCGTGGCACTGAATTCCCAGCGACGAAACATACTCCGTCACGCCTACGCGCAGCGGGGAATAACCTTCGGATTCCTCATACGTGACCGCCGATGCTCCATCTCGATCCAGGACAGTATTGATCGCGTGGCGCAAAGCTTCGACGGGTAAAAATTCATCGGGGGGCGATCCGCCGCTGAAGGCGATCACGCCCGGCTGGCGTGCCAGCCGGATAATCTCGCGCATACTCATATTCAAAGCGCCCAACGGCGGCCAGGCCGCGCTGGTGGTGCCGGTCGAAGATCGCCCGCCAGTGACAAATGTTCCCCGCCCAGGGTGCGCCGCGATCAACCCTTCCGCTTGAAGCTGCGCATAGGCGTTCACCACGCTGATCCGGGCTACCCCTAACTGCTGAGCCAGATCGCGGGTAGGCGGCAGCCGGTCGCCTGGAGCCATGCGCCCGCTTTCGATCAAAAGCCGGAAATGTTGGGCAAGCTGTTGGTAGATCGGCTCTACCGACTCTTTGAAAATGGGGATTTCCATGAGATTATGTATCATGAATCCAATAATAACAGGTCCATAAGTCCATGCACAGAACCAAGTAGAGCCAATTTGAGCGCAGCGGGAAGATTGGTACGGTAAGGTCAGGTCAAACCCACACGCGCACGTTCGTGCCGTTCGCGGATCACCTGGTTATAAAGGTCTTCGTACTGGCTGGCGACCCGCTGCCAGGTGAAATTTTGTTCCACCAACTGTTTGCCATAACGCCGCAGCCGCAGCCGCAGCCGGGGATCACGCAGCAGTTGGAACACGCCATTGACTAATTCTTCGTCTGTGTGGCCTAAAATCACGTGCTGGCCGTTTACAACCGGGATGCCGTCGCAGCTTAGCGGGGTAGCGACCACCGGAGTTTCCATCGCCATCGCTTCCAACACTTTATTTTTGATCCCTGCCCCCATGCGCAGCGGGCTGATAAAGATCATCGAAAATTCGAAATAAGGCCGTGTATCGGGTACCCGCCCGGTAATTTCCACCGAGTCGGAGGCATAGGCGCACAACTCCGGCGGCGGATTACCGCCCACCACATACAGCCGCGCCTGTGGGACTGCCGCTTTGATCTGCGGAAAAATGGTACGGACCAGTCGCAGCGCTGCGTCAAGGTTAGGTTGGTAGTCGTAGTTGCCGATGAACATCAGCACCGGATCGGGGGGTTCATAACCCGTCGATCCAAAATAGTCCATATCAACGCCGTTCGGGATAATCACCACCGGGACACGCGGGTTCAAAGCCTTCAAGGCGTGGGCATCCGGTTCCGCTAACATGACGGTTCGATCATACCCATCAAACATCCAGCTTTCATACTGACTCGCCATGCGGTACTCGATATTTTTAAACCAGCGCTGCACGATCCCGGTTTCTTTCTCTAACGCCCGCTCTAACCACAGGCTGTAGGATTCGTAAGGCACGATGACATTAGGAATCTGGCGGATTAACGGCAGATATTCATAAACCTGCACACCGCCAAAAGCGTGTACGACATCGTAATTCTTGCTTTGCAGAGTCATCTGAATGGCATTCCACATCTCCGGGGACCAGCTTTGTTCAGCGGTGCGGGGAAAACGCGCATTTGGATTCCGCGCCCGCCGAAGGTAATCCAGCGTGGGACGATGAGGCTCGCGGATCAATTTTACGCTGCGAAAAATGCGTTCATAACGCGGCACTTCGGCGATGTCGCTGGGGCTGTCATAAAAGGCCAACAGGTCAATCAAATGCAGCCGCGATGATAATTCACGCGCCAGATGGTACGGGATCAGCCGGTCGCCGCGATAAAGTGGGAAAGGGGGACAGCGAGAAATTAACAGAATATCCATACGGACCTCATGGCGATCTAACGCCCTGCGGACAAGTCTTATAATAGGTTTTCGACCAACTGCGCGAACTGCGCCGCGTAACCCGCCGCGGTGTAATTTGCCATCACGCGCGCACGCCCGGCAGTCCCTAAACGAAGGCGCAAAGCCGGATCATCCAGCAGCCGCACGACACGATCAGCCAGCGCGTCAGGGTCTTCGGGGCGGACCAAATAGCCGGTTTCGCCATCCACCACAGTTTCCGCCGGGCCACCGTTGTCCATGCTGACCACTGGGCGAGTCATCGCCATGCTTTCGAGATGGACCATGCCCAACGATTCAAAACGCGACGGGCAGACGATAACATCCGCTGCCGCGATCACCTCGCGTGCATCTTCCCAAAAACCCAGGTGAGTCAAAATGCTGTGCAGCACCGGGTCTGTCTGGGCGGCGGTTAAAACAGCCTGTTTATAGGTTTCGTCTTTGGTCACACCAAATACATTTTCGCCTGAAACTGCAAAACGCGCATCTGGGCGCCGGGCGTGAACTCGTTTGGCCATCGCCTGAAAAAGATCATGGCCTTTGACGTGCTGGAAACGCCCGATCATCGCCACAAGTGGCACATCTGGCCCAATACCCAGTTTATCCCGCACCGGAGAGCCATCCACACTGGGATGAAAGTGATCCGGGTCCACACCAGGGACGATCACTTTGATCTGCTCTGGGGGCATAAACGGCTGATCCCCCAACCAGCGATCCCGCACCGCGCGTGTGATCGCAATAATCTGTGTCACCTGCTGGCGGAAAAAATGCCGCTGCCAGGGTTTCGCCGGGAACCACCAGCCCATCGCATTCCAGATCACCGGAATCTGGTTGGCCTGGGCTGCCGCTGCCGCAAAGGGCAGCGAATGGTAATCGCTGTGAATCGCGTCAATTTTCAGGCGGCGGACGAGATCGGCCACCCGGCGGCTGATCGGAAAACGCATCCAGATCGCGGGGACAAACCAGGTGTTGATTCCACGATAGGGCAAAATATGCACGGTCACGCCGTGCGCACGCGCTGCTTCAGGAAGCTGTCCATCACGCGGGCAAACCAGATGTAGGCTGAACTGGGTGGGATCAAGTGCGCCCATCAGATTAAGCTGGACGCTCTCGCCCCCGCCCAGGCCTGTATAAGCCGAAATAAATAACAGGTTACGTTTTGTCACCCGGTCTCTATCCTCTAAAATGCGTAACGTTCCGGGTCGAACAGGTCCAGGTGATCCGCGATCCAGGCTATCGTTTTGCGCAGCCCGTCTTCCAGCGATACCTGCGGCTCCCAGCCCATTAAGGCTTTTGCCAGCGCATTATCAGAACGCAGGCGTTTGACTTCGCTCGTTTCGGGGCGCAGCCGCTCCGCATCGGTGACGATAGGTACATCCCGCCCGGTCAGCCGGATTGCCAGTTCCGCCAGTTCGCCAATCGTGATC
>JACRBK010000554.1 GCA_016234525.1 Chloroflexota bacterium | reverse complement strand
GACAGCTTCTTCTACATCTGCGCGCCGCTCTCGTTCACCGTGATGGTGCGCGGCTGCCCCCGCACGATTAAATGACGGAGGGTGCTGGCTCCCCAGGGTGGGGTGCGCAGGGTGATTTTTCCGTTGAGCGCAGGGCGCAGTTTGAGTCCGCCGACCAGCATGGCGCTGACGACCAGTCCGCTCCAACCTTGCAGAAAGGCACCGGGCGGGTGCGCGGGTGAATGATACTCTACCGGGGTGAGCCAGCCGCGTTCCATATGAATTTCCCACCAGCGCGTGAGAGGATAACGCCAGCCGGGATCGTCGCGTTCGAGCAAAATTTGAGCGTATGTGGCGCTGAGATAGGGCCATTCGGCCCCGTTGTGATAGTTATAGGGCTGGGCTGATTTTCCGAATAAATCCTGCCGCAGGCTGTAGGGCGGCCAGCAGCACATCACGCCCCAATCTTCGTAGGGTTGGAACATATTGCTGCGCGTCTGCAATTTAGAGCGCACAGCTTCGAGCAGGCGGGTGGCGCGTTCGGGCGGCGCGGCATGAAATCGCAGCACCATCAGCGTATCCAGCGCGAGATGATCCTCAATGAACGGCAGGCCGCCATATTCCCCGGTGCGGCGGTAATCGACATAATAGCCTTGGTTGTCGTCCCAGTTGTGAATCTGCAAAAGCTGGCTGATCTGGTAGGCATCCTGGGCATACGTCGCGGCGGCGTTGGATTCGCCAATATTCCGCGCGATGTCGGCGGCGGCGTGCAGCGCCCCCACCAGCAGCGCCAGATCATACGTTACCCACTCGCTGCGCAGCACGTTGTCCGCCCAATCATTCGGGGCGCGATCTTTGGCAGGGTTGGCCGTCAGACAGTTTAAACATGCCTGCGCGCACGCCCAGATCGTCCGCCCATCTTCGAGCTTTTCGTTCAACAGCGACATATCCCCGGTCCAGGCTAACACCTCGTGCAGCAGCAGCACGAAAAAGGCAGGCGAATCCCGGTGATCGGACAGCCAATCGGTGGTGCCGGGTTCGTCCTGATCCTCAAACGGCAGAATCGCGCGATCAATGACTCCGCTGGGGCAGGTGCCGTCCGGGTGAATGCCCGTTGCCAGATTCAGCAGGTGATTGCGCACCCAATCGGGGCGGTAAGGCAGCAGGATCAGCGCCGTCCAATAACTGTCACGGAAATAAATACGCGGCGGATAAGCATAGCCCGGCCCGGCCCACAGCCCGGCGAAACCGCTCGGCAGTTCTTTATACATCGCCAGCGCCGTGTTCAGGCTGGCGACAAACAGACTGCGCAGCAGGGGATCGGGATGTTCAAACGCGGTGGTCAACCAATGCGTGTATTCGTCGGCATCTTCCAGCGCGGCGCGATACCCTGCCGGGTCAGTGCTGCCATTGGCTCCCAGCACCAGCGGCAGCGTGTACGTTCGCCCTGGCCGAATCTCCTGCCGGAAACTGAGCGACGATTGCAGCGGGGCAGGGTCCAGGCTGAGCGGAGTATCTCCGGCGCGCAGTGTGGCGCTGGTTGCCCCTTGAGCGCGCAGGCCATCCACCAAAATCTCTACCTCAGGAAGCTGCCGTCCGGCCACCGCCGCCAGCCGTTTTTGCGCCTCGCTGATCCGATTCAACATGCGCCAGCGTCGCGGGCCGAGTGTACGCCGGGCCAGCGGGTGATCGCTGAGCAAGTGATAGAGCCGCGTGGCCGAAGCAGACGTTCCAACGCGCACGGCGGGCTGGCAGAGATCGAACACCACATCGAGGGTCAGGGTGAATATACGATCCATGCTGCCCCGGTTGACGACTTGCCACACCTGGATCAGTTCCGGGCTGTTGGCGGGGCAGACGGTGCGCAGCGTGATCTCCACGTCCAGCGCCGATCCGCGCAGGGTCCACGAGCGGCCAACCGCTTCGGCCTCGGCCCATTTGATCGGCACGCCGTTCACCCGCGCGGTATGCGTCCACGAGTGGATCAGGCCGATCCCTTCGGGTAGGTGAAAATGAGTGATATGGCCCTGGCCGTTGAGGGTGGCAAACAGGCGGGGATTTCCCATATCGTACCGCAGATCGGGAGCTGGATCGTGAACCAGCAGTCTGCCGTCCGGGGTCGGGGTTACGCGCATAAGTGATCCTTAAAATGAAGCTGTTTAAAAATAAGGTGCGACCAGCGGTGTCAATTTAAAGATAGTCTGCGGCACGCTCGCCGTTAGCGCCGCAGGCTCAAGCTCTACGGCTAAAGATCAACAGCCTGGAAGCGCACTCAAGGCGCTCAAACCCAGACTCTGCACAGCTCTTTTGCACATTAACTTTTTAATCTTGTCATGCAGTGCAAAAGCAGGGCGCAGCAAGCCGCGCCCCTACACAAACCCGGTGGGCTGCGGTCCCCTCTCTACTTAATCCCCCAAATGCGCACCGTGCCATCATCGCTGCCAAAGATCAGGCTTTGCCCATCGGGCGCAAATGCCACGCTCTGCACCACCGAGGTCACGGTGCGCAGCCGGGCGATCTGGGTATAGTCGCGCATATCCCACAGGTAAACGGAACTATCATCACCGCCGACAGCTACCACCGTCCCATCAGGGCTGAAGGCCAGGGTCGTCAAAGTGCTGCCGCCCGTACCGGTGATCGTATAACGAAGCTGCCCATAGTTAGCCGAATTAACGTCGGTGTCCCATAGTTCGATATTCGCCGGATACCCCGTCAGCGCCAGCAGTGCGCCATCAGGGGTGAAAGCGATTTCATATAAGCCTTGCAGCGCGCTGTTTAACCCGACGCGCAGCAGGCCAAAATCGGGCGAGGTGCGGTTCATATTCCACAGCCGAACGACACGATCCGAACTGCCGCTGGTGGCGAGAATCTGTCCGTCGGGGCTGAAGGTGAGGCCGTGAATGGTTCCCTGGTGTCCGGTCCAGGCTTTAATCAATTCGCCTGTTTGCGCGTCCCACAGCCCAATGATTCCATCCTGGCTGCCCGCCGCGATCATGGCATCGTCCGCGCTGAATGTCACATGGAATGAGCCGCGCTGCGAGTGCTGCGGTAGAGTGCTTAACAATTGGCCGGTGGTGACATTCCACAACTTGACCAGGCCATCGCCGCCTACGGTCGCCAACCGCCGCCCATCGTGGCTGAATTCTACGCCGTACACCGTCCCGATATGCCCGGTTAAGACATACAGGGGCTGGCGGGTTTGCGTATCCCATAACCAGGCCGTCCCGTCTTTGCTGGCCGAAGCGAAGGTTGTGCCGTCCGGGCTGTAAGCAACACTGAAAATAGCCTCGCCGGTATGCCCTTCTAACACGTCCAGTTCTTCAAACCCGCCCACTGTCTGGAACTGCGGGATCGTCGCGGTTGGCGTGGGGGTGATCGTTGGCGTTTCGGTAAAGGTAGCCGTGAAGGTAGGCGTTATCGTCGGCGTGAAAGTCGCGGTTGCTGTCGCAGTCGCGGTAGGTGTATCCGTCGGTGTGTCGGTGATTGTCGCGGTTGGCGTATCGGTGGGCGTAAAGGTGACGGTGGGCGTCGCGGTGTTCGTGGGCGTGTCTGTCGCCGTCGCCGTGTTGGTCGGAGTCGGCGTATCGGTGGCAGTGGCCGTCGCTGTCGCGGTCGGAACCGGGGTATCGGTAGCGATCACCACGACCGGCACACTGTCCAGGTTACCGCTGGTGTTGACCATCGTGGTCGAGACGGTCACCCAGCCGAATGTACCACCCGGCAGCATGACCTGATACCACGCGCCGTCATCGCTCATCCCTACAATATCTAACATCTGACCGGCGTCGAGTGTCGTCACCACCGGGTACTGTGTGCCGGGGCCAGATCGCGCCGGGATACTGCGCCGCACTTCGACGGCGGGTGTCACTGGGGCGGGGGTATCAGTAGGGGGCGGAATCAGCGTTTCGGTAGGAGTAACGGTTGGCTCCTGGACGACCACCCCAGGGGCTTTGGTCTTGTCGCCATCGTCACTGCCGCCTAATGTGCCCGTTGCCAGCAGAATCCCTATCACGGCGAGCAGCAGCACAGCCGCGCCGATCCCCAGTGCCAGGGGCGGGAGTCCCTGCCGCTGTTTGGGCGAGGCCGCTGCCGGAGGCGGGGTGATCGTCACGATCACTTCGGTGTTGGGGGCAGACGACGAAGACGGTGCGATAGGGCCGAGTTGTTGAGTCGCCAGCAGCGCCGAATTAGAGAGGTCGCCGGTTTGTGTGGCGGTTAACAACGAGGTGGTGACACGCCGCAGCAGTGTGACCATTTCGCCCGCCGATGCAAAACGCGCTTCGGGGTCTTTGGCCGTCGCCCGCGCGATGATCTGCTCGACGATGTCAGGGATTTCAGGGTGTTTCTTGCGGATGGAAGGCAGCGGCTCGTTGATGTGCTTAAAAATGACGGCAATCGGCGTATCGGCGCTGAACGGGACTTCGCCAGTGATCATTTCGTACAGCATGATCCCCAGTGAATAAATATCACTGCGCGGGCCAACGTCGCCCCCCTGGCCTTGTTCGGGAGCCATATACGTTGGCGTGCCGATTACTCCCGTCCCGGTGAGTGTGCTGGCGCTTTCGGCCATGCGCGTCAGACCGAAGTCAGTCAGCAGGGCGTTGCCGCTGGTATCCATCAACACGTTGCCCGGTTTCAGATCGCGGTGAACGACTCCGCGCCGGTGAGCATAATCCACCGCATCGCCAAGCTGCCCGAAAATACGCACCGCTTCGGCCAGATCGAGTTTGTGTTTTTCCAGGTGTTCTTTCAGCGTCCCAGAAGAAATATAGGGCATCACCAGATACGTCACGCCCTCTTTTTGTCCATATTCAAAGACAGGCAGGACATGCACATGCTGCAAGCTGGCAACCACGCGGGCTTCGCGCTCGAAGCGCGCTAAAAAGCCGCTGTCCTGGGCGAATTCTTCTGGCAGAACTTTGATCGCGACATGCCGGTCGGTGGCGGGGTCATAGGCTTTATAGACGGTCGCCATGCCGCCGCGCCCGACCTGTTCCACGATGCGATAGGAGCCGAGGGTCATTCCGATGAGAGACATAATTTCCGCCCCGTAGCTGATGAAGGATGGGCTAAAGATTACACTGGTATTGAGTATAGGACCAACCGCCCGCCGGGTCAAACGCGAGTCACAATCGAGAGGGTATTCCGGGGAATTTTTGCAGGGGCGAAACTTGCCTCGCCTATATGCGTCAATTTAAGAGCGACCTCACCCCCTACCCCCTCTCCAACTCGGTTGGAGAGGACACCGCAGCCCACCGGGTTTGTGTAGGGGCGCTGCTTGCCGCGCCCGGTTTTCCCCTCTCCACCAGCGAAGCGTAGTGGGAGGGGACACAGGGGAGGGCCTATCTTTTCGCTGAAAGCTGTTTCTTCTACCGCCGCAGACTCAGCGCGATTCGTCCGCGATCCTTGTCCACACTGACGACTTTGACGTGGATCACATCGCCGACGCTCAGCACTTCATACGGGCTGCGGACGTGGGAATCGGACATTTCGGAGATATGCACCAGCCCATCCTGTTTTACGCCGATGTCCACGAAGGCGCCGAAGTCAACCACGTTGCGCACGGTGCCGCGCAGCATCATACCCGGCTGCAAATCGTCCATCGACAGCACATCCGAACGCAGCACCGGGGCATCGAGTTC
>JACRBK010000075.1 GCA_016234525.1 Chloroflexota bacterium | reverse complement strand
GGCATGGTCGAAAATGCGCTAACTGGCAGTCTGCAAGAGAGCAATGGCGGCGATATTCGGATCGCGCCCAGCGCCGACCGCGATGTTTCGTCCGAAGTGGCGCAGCAGGGCCGCGATCTGGGTTATGTGGAATCGGTGGGCGGCAACGCGATGGCCGGACATAACCAGGGCGGCAATGATTATTTCACCCCGGCGGGCCTGGAAGCGGTGCAAAACTGGTTTGCGGATAATGTGCCGGGCAGCACCCTTACCTCGCGCCAGATGTTAACCGGTGGCGTGGGATTGATGTCAGCCGCCTCGATCAGTAATCCACGCACCGACAGCGATCAGACCTTCATCACACCCTATTTTGTCGATACCCAGGTGTATCCGCTGTATGGGGATCGCCTGTCAGAAGAAGGCGAAGCCCTGAGCGACTTGATCCTGGCCCCAACGGATATTGTGATCAGCCGCAATCTGGCCGATACGTTGGACGCTAAAGTAGGCGATACGCTGCGTATGAGCGGTTCCAGCACCGATTTCACGCTGCGCGGCATTGTGCCAACGGATTCTGAAGATGGGCTGAAAAACATGGGCGGGGCGCTGTTCGGTTACTGTTTTCTCGATCTGGGCGCGGTGGACCTGTTCACCGAGAGCGAAATCGGGATCGACTTGATCTATGCGCGGCTGGATGATCCTGCGCAGGTGGAGACGATCAACGAGGAGTTTGGGCAGCAGTTCCCATTCTTTCAAACGGTAAACACGATAGAACTCGAAGATCAGAACGAAACAATCTCCGAGACACTGAACCAGTTGGTCATGGTGATGGGACTGGTGTCTCTGCTCATCGGCGGGATCGGAATCGTGAATACGATGCAGGTCGTGGTCAGCCGACGCACCACCGAGATCGCCGTGCTGAAAACGCTCGGCCTGGAAGGGGATCAGGTAACGACTCTGTTCCTGGTGCAGGCGGTGGTGATGGGCGTGATCGGCAGTGTGATCGGGGTGGTGCTGGGTTGGCTGGCGGCATATGCGACCAAAGGTATCGCCGGGGCGTTTATCGCACATACGCTGGAATTCCGTCTCACGGCGTCGCCCGCGATCATGGGGCTGATCGTCGGCGTGTTAGTGACGACGATCTTCGGCCTTATGCCCACACTCGCTGCCGGGCAGGTGCGCCCAAACCTCGTTCTGCGTCCCAGCGACACCATGATCCCGCGCGCGGGGCGGCTGCGTTCGTTCATCGCGCTGGTGATCGTGATCGCGGCGCTGAGCCTGGTGGCTCAATCGCTGATCGGTGATCTGCTAAGCGCTCGTATGATACGAATCATCGCCGGGGGAATTGGCGCCGTGTTAGGGCTGCTCGTCGCCGGGCTGACGGTCGGCAGTGCCTTGATCAACCGGAAACGGCAGGCTGTCACCGGGATGCAGCAGGCAGCGCCTCTGCTGGTGATTCCGGCGGGATTCGCCTTTGGTTACCTGATCCCCGCGCTGCTGATTTTGATGATCACGTTTGTGATCGTCGGCGTGTTGTATACCATCCTGTGGGCGCTGATCTGGGGCGTGGCGAAGTTCTTCCCGTCGGGCTGGCTGGTGGATCTGAAAGTG
The DNA here is from genome assembly GCA_016234525.1 of Chloroflexota bacterium. Lineage (GTDB taxonomy): Bacteria > Chloroflexota > Anaerolineae > Aggregatilineales > Aggregatilineaceae > JACRBK01. The sequence continues at coordinate 3,306 of JACRBK010000075.1, read as the reverse complement.
GCGCTGCGCTCGATGTTAGCCGTGCGCGGGCGGGTCGCTTCGACCCTGTTGGCACTGGTGATCGGCGTGTTTACGCTCAGTCTGGTGACGATGCTGGCGGACGCGATCACCAATCGTTTTGAAACGATGCTGGTCGATGAAACCGGCGGAAATGTGATGGTGTTTGCCTCCGGTCAGGCCGATACGCTGGAGCGCGTCGAGCAGCAGCTTATCCAGATGGACGGCGTGTATAGTTATGCGGTGGTAGGAACGTACAACGTCGAGTTGATTACGCTAGAAGATGTCAGCGCAGGGCAAGTGCTGAGTTACGACGAACTCAAGGCGCGAACCGACGCGGAGGCCGAGCCACAAATGATAGGACACGGCGGGCGCGGACTCAGCCGTTATGTTTCCGCGATTGATGCGCGTGATGTGGATTCTAATCTGCCCGATGTGACCATGTATCGCGGGCGGCAGTTGACAGCATCCGACGCGAGCCAGCCGGTGATCGTCGTGACCGCGAATGAAAAGACCCTGGCTGCCGGATTTGATGTGGGAGATAAACTGACCTTCCGGCTGGATGGCAGCAGCGAATCCCAGGAAATTACCCTCGAAATCGTGGGCATGATTGACCGCACCAGCAGCGAGTTTTCATCCGAAGCGACCTCGCCCAACTATGCCCCGCTCGGCGCTTTCCCCACCGAGCTCCAACCGGACAGTGTCAAGGCGGTGATCGACCTGGACGAAAGCCAGATCGGGAATCTGCGCCGGGCGATGAACCAGATTCCGGGGGCGTTTGTGCTGGAAACCCGGCTGATCAACGACGTGATCAACCGCGTCGTCAACCAGTTCACCTCCTTCCCGATTTTGGTCGCGAGTTTGGCGCTCGTTGTCGGCGGGATCGTGATCGCCAACTCCGTCGCGCTCTCCACGATGGAGCGGCGGCGCGAGATCGCGATCATGAAAGCGGTGGGCTTGCAGCGTGAGCGTGTGTTAGGGATGCTGCTGCTCGAAAACGGCCTGATGGGACTGATCGGTGGCCTGATCGGTGTGGGAATGGGCGGGGCGATTCTGCTGATGCTGCTGCTCGAGATGTTCGGCGGCGATTTGGGCAGTACGATCCCCTATCTGACCGGGCTGGGCCTGATGGCGCTGTGTATCGTGATCGCGCTGGCGGCGGCAGTGATCACCGCCTGGGGCGCGTCCGGCGAAAAGCCGCTGAACGTGCTGAGATACGAGTAGGTTTCAGTTATCAGCAAGAGCGGCCTCACCCCCTACCCCCTCTCCAACCGAGGTTGGAGAGGGGACCGCAGCAACCGGATTTATGTAGAGAGGCGCGGCGCCGCAACGCTCATCCGCTAAAAGCAAAACAGAGGGCGCAGAGATTCTGCTGCACCCGCTTCGTTATCAAGGGTTTTGTGCTCGTTTATCTGACCGCAGTAGATGAAATAGTTCATCGATTTTGATGGAGACTTCTACGAAGAAATCAGGGGCCGCAGATGCTTTACCCCCTCCAGCCACATAGCGCTGATAGACCCACCCGGCTGCCTCTACTATTGCGCGGAACTCAATATCGGACACTGGGGATAAATCCAGGTTGCCTGTACCTTCACTTCTTCGCGCGGCCAGCAGGGTTTCAGCCAGGGCCGGTTGTTGGAGTCTGACCGTAGGATAAGCGGCCATCACCTCTAGAGCAATATCGCCTATCCAGACAGGAGCGTCCCAGACCACGAAATCGTTTATTGTAACCCTACCTGCCGGAATAGGGGCTGTTCTTTCGTCAAATAACATCAATGCTTTAAGTTCACTGAAACAATACATCGAGCCGCGATACTGCGCCGGATCAGGAATCGTTGTGCTCCACTCGCGTATCGCACGGTTGTATGCGCGTTTGGTGGCGTTTAGGATTTGTCCAAATTCTTTCGGTTCCAAAGACACGAACTCCAATACCGGGTCTCCATTTATGGCAAACATTATCGTCTTTGTTATGGCCGGGTTTTGATCCTGCAATTCCTCTGCAATCAATCTAAATGTTGGTTCAAAAGCCCGAAATGATGGCATCCACGTGGCATTAGCGCCGACAAAGGTAGTCGTTGACATATTTTTATCCCTCTAAAAATTTTCTGCGCTTCAATTCCAGATGCTAACTTATCTAGCACGCGCCGTCGAAATACGACGCTATGCCCCCTTTCTCTGCGCAGCGGGGAAAGGGGCCGGGGGATAGGGGTAAAATCAAACAGCACCGGATCATCCCCAGCGCTGTTTTTGGTTTTGTGCGGATTCCTCTTGATTCCTGGCGGCTGTTGGTTCATGATCTACACGACGATCAATCAAAAGGCGGTGGACGGTGGAAAAAATAACACTCCATCATTTGCAGACGATGAAAGAGAGCGGCGAGCGCATCACGATGCTGACCGCGTATGATTACCCAACGGCGCTGCTGCTCGACCAGAGTGAGATCGAGGTAATTTTGGTCGGGGATTCGTTGGGAATGGTGGTGCATGGTTTTGAAAACACCCTGCCCGTAACCATGGACATGATGGTGATGCACTGTCAGGCCGTGCGGCGCGGGGTCAAACGCGCGTTTTTGATCGGGGATATGCCGTTTATGAGTTATCAGGTCAGCATCGAAGAGGCGAAACGTAACGCGGCCCGCTTAGTCGCTGAGGGCGGCATGGATGCGGTGAAGCTGGAAGGCGGGCGGCCTGTTGTCGAAACGGTGCGGGCGCTGGTCGAGATCGGAATCGCGGTGCAGGGACATATCGGACTGACCCCGCAGAGTGTCGGTCAATTAGGCGGCTTCAAGGTCCAGGGTCGGACTGTCGAAGCTGCCCGGCGTTTGTTGGACGACGCCAAAGCGCTCGAAGCAGCGGGCGCGTTCAGCCTGGTGTTAGAGGCGATCCCGGCGCGGCTGGCGGAATGGATCACCCGCTCGATTCATATCCCTACGTTCGGGATCGGCGCGGGGGCAGGATGCAGCGGGCAGGTGTTGGTAACGCACGATGTTTTAGGACTGTTTGATCGTTTTACGCCGAAATTCGTCAAGCCCTACGCTAATCTCTCCCAAACCATGCGCACTGCGTTTGAAGGTTATAAGCAAGATGTGAAAGCAGGGACTTTTCCCGCCGAGGAACACACCTTTACCATTTCCGATGACGTGTGGCAGGCGATTGAGCGTGATCAAGATGATAAGGGGGATTGACCTATTCGTATCATGATAGTGGGTATCGGCGCGATGGGCTGTCTCTTTGGGGCGCGGCTCAATGCTTATGCCGAGGTGACTCTGATCGGCGGCTGGCCGGACCAGCTTCGGGCACTGCGCGAGGC
>JACRBK010000553.1 GCA_016234525.1 Chloroflexota bacterium | reverse complement strand
TGATGTTGAGCTAAGGCGCGCTCATTCTGGATGCGGACACGCTCGGTCATCGGGGTCATTGGTGCAAACATGGTGGGTTCCTCCTCACACTGTCCCGCTCATTCATTACACCCATAGTATACGAGACCGGGTGAGACAAATCACCTGCCAAAAGATAGGTGTTAGGGTTGGTTTTTCTGGTCCAATCCAGGTTTACCCCACAACCGAACCGACGACTCATTACCTCATAGTACTCTCGCGCACAATAAGCTCAGGGGCAAAAACAACCTGGCGTTGGGCTAACGGCTCCTGGTCTATCTCACCGAGCAGAATATCAAACAACGTTCTGGCGATCTCATCAATCGGTTGGCGAACTGATGTTATGCCCAAAAACTCTGCTGTGGGATCATCATCGTACCCGGTTAAGGCAATATCTTTCCCAATAGTTAGGCCCGTTTGTTCCAGGTAAGACCTGGCTCCCAGCGCCATTAAATCGTTCGTGCAGACAAGCGCCGAAGGGGGATATTTTGCCGACATCACCTTTTGGGTCGCAACTGCCGCCGCGTACAGAATATTGGGCGTATAGGCTATCCAGTCCTCATGGGTTTTGATGCCCGCCCGATGCATCGCTTCAAGATAACCAGCCTCTCTGGCATCACCAAAAGGCAGTCCCGGATAGCGGGTGATCAGCCCAATTCGCTCGTGACCTTGTTCGATCAGATGATTTACTACCAGTTCGATACCCCGCTTGCTGTCAACATCGACATAGGCGAAATCGGCGTCTTGCACATACATTCCACCAAAAGCAACCAGCGGGGCATTCATGGCCGTTAACCGCGCCACACGCGGATCGTTATAGGCCACATCGCTGATGATAAAGCCATCGACCCGGCTGGTAGAAATCAAATTATCGTAGACTTGATCGGCATTTTCTGGGGGCTGGATAAAAGTCAGTAGATGATAATGGTGTTCTTCTGCGGCCATCGTCACACGGTAAATGAATCGATCCAAAAGGTTGTTCATCCGGGTTGGATCGTCGGCGACATGCCACGAATAACCGACTATTCCGGCACGGTTGGTTTTTAAATTACGTGCATTAATGTTTAACCGATAACCAAGCGCTTGAGCCGCATCCCATACTTTTTGACGGGTCGCTGGTTTTATCAACTCACTGTTGTTCAACGCATAAGACACTGTGCCTTTGGCTACCTCGGCTAAATCGGCAATGTCAATCTGCGTAATCTTGAGCGTGTAATTCAAGTCTCCGGCTGCTTTACGGATGCGCTGCTCACTTTCAGCATCAACAGCCTGGCTGCGGCTGAGTGCGTGATAGGCCGTGAGCATGGGTACTCCAGCCAATTCAGCGACTTGTTTTAGTGTGGCCATCGTCTCTACCCCTCAAAACTGCTGCTTGATCCCGCATGAATATAATAACAACCGTGCCAGTTTTACCTAAAAACAAGTTACCAGTCAGTTGCTTGACAAACTGTAAAAGCCATTATATCATGATTTTGAGACGTCTCAAAAATATCAATTCAGTAACCCATTGAGAGTACTAACAATTTTCTAGGGAGAAAAAAATGAAACGGATTGCGCTCTTTCTCATAGTTGCCATGCTGGTGATTGCCAGCGTGCCGGTGACGATGACCTCTGGGCAGGGAACGGTCGTTCCTCAGGTTGTGACCATGCCGGAACAAATTGCTGGCGGGCGTGACGTGAGCATTACCGTGAGCGACAAACCGGCCTCCGATCAGCCGGAAGAACTCGCCATCTGGGATGGACAAGTTGCCAAATTCCAGGCGATGTATCCCAATGTCAAAATCGAAGGTCTGGAACTGAAATACGACCCGACGGCCTTCATCGCTATGATCGCAGGCGATCAGCTTCCGACCATCTTCAAGACCTATTTCACCGAACCCGAAAAATTCATCGGTCAGGACGCTGTGGCCGATCTGACCCCCTATTTTGAACAAACCGGCCTGAGCAGCATTTTTAATGAGAACGTACTCGCCATCGCCAGCCAGGACGGCGGGCTGTATGGCATCCCTGATTTCGCTTACTCGCTTGGTCTGGCCTACAACATCGAAATGCTCGCCGCCGCTGGTTATGACGCTCCTCCCGCGACCTGGGAAGAACTGGCCGAGATGGCTGTGACTCTTACCGATAAAGACAACGGCGTAGCTGGGTTTGCCTTCATCAACGATGGTTCCGGTGCTGCGGGCTGGCATTATACGGATATTGCTTACGGCTTTGGGGCCGCGACAGAAGACATCATTCAGGCGAATGATGATGGAACCTACACCGCTAACTTCGGTGAAGGCGCGACGGTTGACGCTCTGCAATTCATTCACGAGCTGCGTTGGACGCACGATGTTCTGCCCGGCGCGACCCTGGATTGGGCCAACATTACCGAAGCCCTGGCCTCGGAGCGCGTAGCAATGGTGATTTACGCGGGCGATCAGTTCAGCTTCATGAAGAACCAGTTCCCGGATGCTGACCTGTCAAAGTTTGGGTATGCGCCGATCCCGGCTGGCCCGAATGGTAGTATCGCCTTGACCGGTGGCAGCCTGTGGATGATCGACTCTGCCGCGTCGGACGATGAACGCGAAGCCGCCTTCTACTTCCAGGTTTGGCGTCAGCTTGACCCGGTCGAATACGAATCGTCCATCGTGACCCAGTTCGAGACCGGTCGCGCGGTAGGCCAGCCTGTTCTGCCCCTGTATGTAGGCGACTACCAGGCCAAGATCGAAGAATTCCGCGCGCAGTACGATGTGCTGCCCGTTGAAAACTATATCCTCTTCAACAACGCTGTGAAAAACGGCGAAATGAAACTGCAAGCTGAACCCCCTGCCAAGGCGCAAGAATACTACAGCGAACTGGGCATCCTGGTCAGCGAAGTCCTCTCGGATGAAGGTGTAGACCCGGCCAGCCGTCTCGCCGAGGTCGAAGAAGAATTCCAGGCCTTCGTTCTCGACTAAACTTAATCCAAAATGTTTGCCGGGTGGGGAAATCCCACCCGGTAGTTTTTAAAAGGAACGTGACCCCATGAAAGTGGCTTATCGTATGAACACCCTCTATTCTGAAAACAGTTTAATAAGCCGGTTCATGTTTCGACTTTCCAACCAGATAGTAGCCTATTTGTTCATGCTGCCGGCGCTGCTCGTTTTCGGGTTGGTAGCCTGGTACCCTGTGGCGCGGTCCTTTCAAATGAGCTTTCAAGACGTCAGCTTGAGAGGCGTGTCCACCTGGGTCGGTCTCGATAACTTCGAACTGATGCAGCGTGATCCTGCACTCGATATTGTATGGGAAAACAGCCTGGAATTCGCCTCATGGAGTATTTTGTTAGGCTATCTGCTGCCGGTTTTCCTCGCGATATTGATCCGCGAGATGCGCATCGCTAAGGGTTTTTTCCGTATCGTCTATTTTTTGCCCACCGTAGTACCCGTTTCAATTGCTATTATCGTTTGGCGTTTTATCTACGATCCAGATGCCGGTTTTCTGAACGGACTGCTGGGTGTATTTGGAATAGAAGCTCAGCGCTGGCTGCAAGACCCGGCGCTTGCCAAACCCTCGATTGTGATGGTGATGACCTGGGGCGCTTTTGGCACGACCACCCTGATTTATCTGTCCAGTCTCCAAGACATCTCAACCGAGCTGTACGAGGCCGCTGAACTCGATGGCGCATCGCCCATCAACCGTATTCGTCATATTACCATCCCCCACCTGGCTCCCATGATGTCGCTGTTATTTGTGCTTCAAGTCCTGGCTGTTGTTCAGGTATTCACCGAACCTTTTCTGCTGACAAAAGGCGGGCCGGGTAGAGAAACCCTGACCCCGGTGCTGCATATCTATAATCGCGCTTTTATGCGTGCCGATATGGGATACGCCTCAGCCTGGAGCGTCATGCTGGTCATCGTCTTAATGGTATTCTCTATCGGCTACCAACTGGTCAATCGTAAGATCACTAAAAACCAGGGAGCATAACAAGATGGATCGCGGCTTTTTATCCGATACTGAACTGCGCACGTTTTCCGGACGCCTGTACTACTATGGCTCGATGGCGATCCTGCTGGTCTTTGCAGCGGTGGTCTTGTTTCCATTTGTGTATGCGTTTACTTCTGGCTTAAAGGGAAGTACAGAGATTTTTACGTCGGGCCTACGGTTGATCCCCAAACACCCACAGTGGAACAATTATCGTGAAGCGTGGGACAGTTTCGAGATGATCGACCTGTTTTACAACTCGTTTGTGATCGTCTCAGTCGGGGTTCTGCTGCGTATCACTATCTCATCACTGGCGGCCTTTGCCCTGTCTCGCCTGAAGCCTATCGGCGGAAGTATCGTCATGATGGGTTTTTTCCTCACGCTGATGATTCCCGGAATCGCCTATCTGGTTCCGTTGTTTGTTACCCTGAAGGATGTGCCGGTTCTGCACGTCAACCTGCTGGACTCCTATTGGGGATTGTGGCTGCCCTACTCCACGAGCGCTTTTGCTATCTTTGTCCTCAAGAATTTCTTTGACCGTATCCCACCTGAGATTATCGAAAGCGCGCGGATTGACGGAGCTTCTCAATTGCAAATTTTTGTTCGTATTATGCTGCCCCTGTCGCGCTCGATCCTGTTGATCCTGGCGATCTTAACTTTCATGGATTTGTGGAAAGACTACCTCCTGCCCTTCTTGATTATCACGGACCCGAATCGGCAGCCGATCACGGTGCGCCTGTATTATCTGGCAGACAACTATTATGGCGTCAACCTGCAAATGGCGGCGGCCTTTATTGCCCTGCTGCCACCGCTGGTCGTTGCCATTTTGTTGCAGCGCCATTTAAAAACCGGGTTGACAATGGGCAGTGTCAAAGGCTAAGCCGTTCTAAATTCTCGATCCTGGTCTGGTCTATATCTCCTATCCCCATGGGGACAATATCACTATGTCGATCTTACGTGAACCATTAGCGCTACCTGATCATTTTAAGCCGGACCAGAATCCCCGTGCGGTGGATGATGCCGTCATTCAAGCAGGCAATGCCCGTTTTACCCTGTTGACAGACCGGCTGATCCGGCTGGAATTTCACCCGGACAGTTGTTTTGAAGATCGGGCCAGCCAGGCGTTCTGGTTCCGTGAACAACCAGTGCCAGCATTT
>JACRBK010000561.1 GCA_016234525.1 Chloroflexota bacterium | reverse complement strand
GCGGCGGCCTGGTCGCCGGACAGCCGCAAGATCGCTTTTATGTCTGACCGTGACGGTCACTGGGAAGTTTATGCCCTTGACATCGTGGATGGATCACTGGCCAACCTGACCAACACACCCTCGAACGATTGGTGGCCGGACTGGTCGCCGGATGGATCTCAGATTGCGTTTATCTCCGACCGCGATGGTATTGGCGCAATTTATGTCATGGAGGCGGGCGGACGCAGCCAGCGCCGCCTGACCGATACCGGGACATGGAATGACAGCCCTTCGTGGTGCGGCGCGCAGGTTATAGCGACCGCTGTGGTTTTTGCCCCTGACCCGGTGGCTGCCGCGACCAGTGTGCCGCCCCAGGCTGCTACTGCGACCAGCGTGCCACTAGCAAGTGATTCCACTGCCTTTACGCCTACCCCTACCGGCGGCGGTTGGGGACAGGTGGCTTTTATCTCGGACCGCGAAGGACTGCCTGTGCTGTACGTGATGGGAGCAGACGGCAACGGCCTGCTGCGGCTGACCGATCTCCGGTCCCGGACTGACAACCCTTTTTGGATGCCCGACGGCAGGTCAATCGCCTATGTATCGAATCGTGACGGCAACGAAGAAATTTACCTGTTGGACGTGGAACAAGACAGCGACCCGGTGCGGCTGACTGATGATCCAGCGAGCGATCTGTGGCCGGTTATCGCTCCCAATGGTAGCGCGATTGCTTTTATGACCGATCGGGATGGCAATAACGAAATTTACCAGATGGATATACAGGGCGGGAACATCAAACGCCTGACGAATCACGAATCAGGGGATCGTTTTCCTTCGTGGTCGCCCGATTCGCGCCAGATCGTGTTTGAATCCGAGCGAGATGGCAATGCCGAAATATATGTGATGAATGCTGATGGCAGCGGCGTGCGCCGCCTGACCAACAGCCGCGCCGGGGATCATATGCCAGTGTGGTCACCCAATGGCAACTGGATCGTCTATCAGAATGAGCAGGATGGCAACAACGAAATTTATATCATGGACGCTGATGGCCGCAACCCGGTGAATCTGACCAATAACCCCGCCGAAGATCGTTTTCCGGCGTGGTCTTCCGACAGCAGCCGGATCGTTTTCCAGTCAGAGCGCGACGGCAACCGCGAGTTGTATATCATGAATGCAGACGGCGCCAATCCGCTGCGCATCACCAACGAGACATCGAATGAATGGCGCCCGGTCTGGCGATCCGCTGTGCTGCCCTGCCAGGTGGCATTTACCGCCAGTGTCAATGTGCGCACCGGGCCGGGAACTACTTTCGAAGTGCTTGGTCCAACGACCCCCGGGGTAAATCTGTTCGCGGCGGCGCGCACCGCCGACGAGACATGGTGGCAAGTGCTTTATGACGGTCAAACAGGGTGGATCGCGGGGAGACTGGCGTCAGTCCAGATGATCGGCGACTGCTCCAGCGTTCAGGTAGTTACCTCCTGATCCTGAGTCTGATCGAAAATAAAACTCCCTCCTGATATCAGAAGGGAGTTTTAAGTTCTGCCGGTAGTGAACAGCTCGATTAACCGGGGCTAATGGTTTGCGGTGGGGTATCACTCGGTGTGCCGATTATTTCTTCGGGGGTCGATGTCGGAGCCGGTGTAACAGTAGGTGCGGGCGGCGGATACACGACATTAATCTGGTCGTTATCGCCCAGCACGGTAACCACCCCACCCGAAACCCATCCCACTGCCCCATTGAGTAGTTCAATCTGATACCACCCCGTATTGCCGCTGACGGCTAATATTTTGGCATTCTCGCCGGGGAGCAGTTTGGCGATCACGCGATAGACTTCGCTGTCGCCGCTGCGCACATTAACCGGCATTGAACCCTCCGGGGTAAGATTCGGCACGGCCAGTGGGCTGTTTTCCAGAACTACCTGATCGACCCAACCCCGCCGCGCCCGCTCTGGTCCACCGACGATCTCGACTTCACGCAAAATCATCGTGTCAATCGTCGGATGCTTCTGCTCAATATCACTTTGCAGAATCAATTGTGTTCCAGGGGGCAGTTCAACTTCCGCGATCACTACCGGCGCATTTGATCCGACTGAGTATAAATAATATATTTTGGCGGACTCTGTGAGCAGCACGCCGTCTTCAGCCGCCAGCCGTAAATGCTGCTGGACGGGCGAAAGCGTGGGCGTCAGTGACGGCGGCAGCGTCGGTGTCCAGGTGATGATGGTCGGGTTGAGCGTCACCGTTGGCGAGGGCACAAGCGTGTCTGTAGGCCGCCTGGTGAGAGTCGCCGTTGGCGTTTCGGTGGGCGGCTTTGAGGTGAAGCTAGGTGCTAATGTCTGCGTTGGGGTCGGGCTGGCGGTAGCGGTAGACGTCGCTGTGGCCGTCTCGGTAGCGGTTGCTGTGGAAGTCGCTGTCCGTGTAGCGGTAGGCGTCCGGGTATCGGTCGGCGTGGGCGTAGTGGTGCTGGTCAGGGTGATCGTCGGTGCGGCTGTCGGTACTGTCTGCGTCGGCGTGGGGCTGTGTACGTTGATGACTGACGTATGGGTGCTGGTAGACTGCGCTGTTTCGATTGCCGCCGGAGATTCGGGGGCGGTCGCGCTTGCTTCTGCCGCGACGGCCATCATCGTGTTAGCGGGAGTGACCGTCTCTTTTTTGTCGGACTCTCCGCCCTGGCTGAGGACGATACCCGCAGCCACAGCAGCCCCGGCTAACAGCAGCACTGGCAGCACGAGCCATCCGCTTTTCAGCAGATTGGATTTGGGTCCGCCGGGGCCGACCCGCACAATGATCACCGTGATATTGTCTGGCCCGCCGCGTTTGCGCGCCAGTTCGATCAACTTGCGCGCGGCAGCTTTGGCGGACATCCGCTGCACGATTTTGTACATTTCGTTCGCTTCGACCAGGTCCCACAGCCCATCGGAACACAGGATAAATACGTCGCCCGGCTGTGTTTGCGCGCGACGGTACACCGGCTGGACGGGCGTGGCCTGGCCGACAAACATCGTCACATTGACGTTGCGGGCAATACGTGCATCTTCTTCAGAGATCACCCCGGCGTCAAGCTGGTGTTGTAACACGCTTTGATCGTGGCTGACCTGCTCGATAGTGTTTTGACGCACACGATAAACGCGCGCGTCGCCCACATTAAACCACAGAGCCTCTCCCCCAGGCATAAGCACCAGTCCCGAAGCGGTGGAGCCGATCCGCAGACGGTTCATGTGGGCGGCCTCTTCGCGCACCGCCACATTGGCGGCCTCTAGCGCCGTCCTGAGCGCCGCCATACGATCCGCAGCGGTTGATGCGTAAAATTGCTCCACGATGGTCTGGACGGCAATCCGGCTGGCAACATCACCGCCTCCCATCCCGCCCATGCCGTCAGCCACGATAAAGAGAGCGCCCAGCGTAACCTGCGCGCTGTCAGGCGCGGGAACCTGAAACCCGAAATTATCTTCGTTCTTCTGCCGCTTTAAGCCAATATCGGTCTGGGCCGCCATATCTATGGGCGGGATGTGTTGAGACATGGTTTATCACCTATCTGATGTTCACGTAATCGGTTTTGTTCGGATCAACATCCGAAGAACCTCGTCCACCCATCGTTGATTCGCTGCTGGTCTTAAAGGTGACTTCGGTGCCTTTGCCAAAGATAATCCGCGCGCCATCAAACAAAGGCGTAGGCGTTTGCGGCGTAAGACGTACCCCATCAACCGACGTTCCATTGCTGCTGCCTGGGTCGGTGATAAAGAACTTGCCCTTTTCGACTGAGATAACTGCATGGTTGCGCGAGACGCTGGTATCTTCATCCAGGCTCAGATCGTTGCGCTCTTGTGTACCACGCCCAACCTTGAAGGGGAACGTGTTGATCGAAACACTGGTTCCCAGGCGTTGAGCAGCGGGCGAACGATGGATCAACAAGGTGGCGACGGTGGGCAGTGCCTCGGCATAAAGGTTGGTCGCTTCAGCATCAAATGTCTCAATCGCTGTTGCTTCTGGCGATGCAGGCGCGGCAGCTTGGGGCTTCGGGGTGCGCGGCGAAGAGGATTCGGGGGCTGTCGGCATCTGATAGAACCCGGTCTGCGCCGCCAGGAAACCCGTGCCGGTGGACTGTTTCTTGCGGGGCCGGATCAGGATAACCAGCAGTACCACGAGCGCGAAAGCGATCAGGAAGATCACCAGCGCCAACGGCGGGTTATCGCGCACTGTATCGGTTACCCGTGCGACAAACCCTGGCTCAGGAGTCGCTGATGGGGTCAGGCTGGGCGTGGGCGAGAGCGTAGGAGTCGGCGTGGGCGGCGGTGCATAAGCAAAGTTGAGCGGCGGCGCTTCAAAGAGCAGGCTGTTTCCTTCACCAAATGCGCGCAAAATGGCTGTATATTCGCCGGGAACCAGGCTCGTCAACGGGATTCGAATGGTGTCAAAGGGCGGCGGGGTATGATCATACGTCCCAACCACCAACCCGGTATCGCTGTTGCGCAGTTGCAGTTGATAACTGACAATGCGGGTTTCGTCTTCGGTGATGATGCCGATCAGAATTTCCTGTGTGCTTTCGTCCAGGTTGATCCCGCCGATCACAGCTTCTACCGGTTTTTCGGTCCCCGTCGGCGAGGGCGAAGGGGTGCGCGAGGGCGTAGGTGTGATCGGAGGCGAATAGGTAAACTTCTGCTCGTTGCTGCGGGCTAATCTTTCCCCAACTGCGTTTTGTGCCAGGACGAAGATCACATAATCTTTTAGGGGTATTAGATTCTCCGCCTGAAGTTCAATCGTTTCGTCCGGCGTGATATTGGCATATGTCTTGGCGACCAGATTGGTATCGGCATCCTGAATGGTAATGTCCAGCGATCCCATCTGTGTTCTGCCGATCAACGACAAATCGAGCGTGATAATGTCGGTGGCCGGGTTATAGCCGATGCTGTTTAGCTCCACCCCTACCGGAATGGGAGTTTCGGAGGGAGGAAGAGGCGTGGGCGTGGGCCGGATGAAAGCAAATTCATAGACGGCTTTATCGACTACATCGTCTTCGTCTTCGAACCAGGTGATCGAGTTGCCGCCGCGATCTACGACCCGCAGTTCTACGCGAATATCGCCGCGCAGTAGAGCCGCCGAAATACTGACCGGGGGCGACAGCGGCGCAGGCAGACTCACCCGGTCTAACAGCTGGTTGGTATCGGCGTCAAAGAAACTGAACCGGTATTCGCCGATCACCTGTTCCCCCTGGACAGCGACTTCAAGAAGGATTAAGTCGTTCTCCAGATCGGCAATCACCGACTGGATTTCAATATCAATGACAATCGGTGTCGAAGTCGGGGCGGCAGTTGCTGGGATAAAAAAGTCGCGCAGGACTTCAAAATTAACCAGCGCCGTCAGCCGGGTACTCGCTTGATCGTCCAGCACCACCGTCATGACCGCGCTGTGTGGGCCGCGCAGCGGGTGGATCAACGCTTTGGCGAACCACTGGCTTTTGAGCGCGTCCATAATCTGTTGGAACAGGTCTTGCAGGGT
>JACRBK010000560.1 GCA_016234525.1 Chloroflexota bacterium | reverse complement strand
GGCTTGATCAGGTGTCTCCACGCCCAGCCGCCCGGTGATTTCTTGCCAATATTCGCGCACCGCTGTGAGGGATGTATGGACTGTTTCAAGGTTCTTATAACGATCCACCAGTATGATCGTCTGATCACGGCTGTCGGCGGCTCCAAGTGTAAAAGCAATCTCACGCACTTCGCCCGGTGCGAGTGTGACTTCAAGGTGCAGGCTGCCAATTGGATCGCTCCACCGCCCCGCATGGTTAGCTGACCGTCCCGTGATCACGGTCTGCGGCTGGTGAGGATTACCGTTACGTCCCAAAAAATCGCGTTTGTCGGCATCAAACCCAACAGGATTGAGTGATGCGCTCAAGAAGGCCAGATAGGGCCAGGAGCGATTCCAATGCGATTTACTCTCCACCGGAAGTTCCCACATCACTTTAGAAGCCAGCAGCGCTCCATGTGTGGAGTCGAATTCGGTTTCGATGAATGTGCGGTGAAATTCACGGTGCGAGTCTGGGGCAGCGCCCAACAACCATTCCAGGTAGGTGAACAATTGTAGGTGGCGCGGTGTGCTGCCGAGGTTTTCCAGGCGCAGCAGCCAGATTTCACAGGGAGCATCCAGCGGCACAAAATAAGTTACGGCGCTGTTTAATGTTCCGCGCCGGGCTTCGATCACGGAATAGCCCATGCCGTGCCGGACCCGGTAGTCTTCCAGTGCTGTGCCGCAGGGCTGCCAGGTGGGCGACCAGTATTCGCCGGAATCCGCATCACGCAAATACAGATACTTCCCCCATTCATCGCGGATCAAATCCTGATCCCAGCGGGTGATCCGGTTCAGGCTCGCGTGGGTGCGCCAGCTATACCCACTGCCTGCCTGGGACAACGTCAGCCCATAATCATCGTTGGTGATCACGTTGATCCAGGGCATCGGGGTATCGGCACGGGTGATGATATATTCTGTTCCGTCATCGCTGAAATAGCCGTATTGGTTTGGTAGCTGCGCCATGAATTTTCTACTCCACAAGAACAAATTTAGTCGGCGGGCTGCGCCAGAAGTTTTTCCAGGTCAGCCTGAGCGCGTATTATCAGTTCTTCATCATCAGGAAAAAGATCAGGAATGGATTCGTAAATATCTTGGGCTTCAAAAAGCTGCCCATCGATCTCATAAAGTTCGCCCAACCGCAGGTAGATCAGGCCCATATATGGGTTGTAACGCCCGATGTTTTCTTGCACAAACAGTTCTGCATCTTCCAGAGTCAGCCGGGAGTAAATGATCTCGTCGATCTTCACCTCGGCGTTTTCGACTTCATCGGGCGCGGGGAATGCATAATCATTCTCCCAGATGCGTTGAACCTGAATATAGCCGCCGTAGTTTACATATTCTCCTTTGGCCCGGTCAAATTCTTCGTAACCGAGCAGCGCATCGAGATAACGCTCATCTTGATAACTGGCATTCGCGTCTTTCAAATAGGTAGTCGAGAGCCGGTAGGCATCCCACCAGGCCAGTAGGTAGGTGGACAAAAAAATCACCGGGACGGCGACGGCGAGAACCGCCATTCTTGATCGCGGCCAGCGTAATCGCCGCCGAGGTGTAGAGTTGGGGGGAAACGTGTTTTCAGCCATCGTTTATTTGCTCAAAGACACATTGGCAAACGCTTTGACGAATTGTTCCTGGATAAAGAAATACACTACCACGATAGGCAGGGTGATCAGGGTGGTCAGCGCCCAGATTTGCTCGGAATTTTCCCCCGGCACTGTCCCACGAAACTGCAACAACCCCAGTTGTAAGGTCCAGTGTTCAGGCTGGTTCAGGTAGAGCAGCGGGCCAAAAAAATCGTTCCAACTGCCCATGAAGGTCAAGATTGCTACTGTCGCCAGGGCGGGACGCGCCAGGGGCAAGATCACCCGCAAAAAGATCGTTGGATCACCCGCACCGTCAATGCGTGCCGCTTCGACCAGTTCATCGGGGATGCCTGACATGAACTGGCGCACCAGAAAGATATTAAAAACCGATACGGCTGATGGAATGATCAATGCCTGATAATGCCCGACCCAGCCCAGATTATAAATGAACACATAGGATGGAATCAGGAACAGCACGCCGGGAATCATCATGGTGAGCAGCATAAAGCCGAATATTCGATCCCGTCCGGGGAAGGGTATCTTGGCAAAAGCATAACCGGCCAACGCACTCAATAAGGTGTTTAATAGCGTGATCGAAACGGCGAGAATCATCGAATTTTTGAATAACAGCAGCACGTCAAGCTCATCAAATACGCCGGTATAACCGATCAGCGTGACCTCAGAGGGCAACGCCGTTGGTGAGTGGATGATCTCTCGCCCAGTCTTGAACGAGTTGTTCACCATGAAAAAAAACGGATAGATAACCGCAATCGCGCCCAGGGTCAGCACCATATAAGTAAGCACAAGAGAATAAGATATGCTCCTGAAAGGTCTCATCATCGTGTCACTTTCAGTCAATTTCGGAACGAACGAACTTAAACTGAAGCACCGTCAGCGCCGCGATCAAAAACGCCAGCAGCAGCCCCAGCGTTGAGGCATAGCCCACGTTAGAGCGGTCAAACGCCTGCGCATAGAGATACAGCACCGGGGTGAGCGCCTGGTGATTGATGCCACCGTAGATATTAAAGCCAATGCTGAATACCTCGGTGAACATTTGAAGACCGTTGATAATGTCTACCACCAACAGGAAAAAAAGCTGTGGGCGCAGCATCGGCAGCGTGATAAAACGGAACAACTGCCGCCCTTGTGCGCCGTCGACAACGGCTGCTTCATAGAGCCGGGGATCGATGCCGTACATTCCCGCCAGCAGAATAATGGTGCTGATCCCAAACCATTTCCAGGTATTGATAAACGCGATAATGATCATGGGCAGCGTATCGTCTGATTTCCAGAACGCTGGACCGGAAATAATGCCCGCATCGATCAATATTTTCTGAGCAGGTCCGCCAGGACTGGCGAGGTTATCACCGATGGTCATCAGCACGACCGTCGAGGTGATGACCGGCAAAAAGTAAATCGTGCGGAAAAGACGCGCCCCCCAGGTAATGCGGAATAGCAGCGCCGCGATGAGCAGTCCCAGGCCATTTTTGAGCAGGATAAACGTCGATTGGTTGATCACTATATTAAATAGTGACTTCCAAAAGAGCGGATCGGTAGACCCGTCTACCCAGTTGCCGATTCCAACAAAAGTCCGGTCTTCGGGGGTCACAAAGGAATAGTTAAAAAAGGTCAGGTAAAAAGACAGTATCAACGGGTAAAGCCCAAAAAACAGGTAAAGCACAACCCAAGGAGATACGAAGACATACCCCCAGCGGCTGCGTCTCATCCGTAAAAATAAGCTGGGAGCAGCAGCGGCAGAACGCGCCTGTTGATCGACAAGTGCTGTCATAAGAAACTCCTCAGGGCGATGCAAACACATTGTGCCAGCACCGCCCTGTTTTTTATAGGATTCGTTTATCCACCCTGGATCGCTTCGCGCGCTTTTTGGGCGGCAGCAGCGACTGCGTCTTCCAGCGACACAGAACCTTCGACGACAACCTGGCTGTAGACCCCCTGCAAGGCGGTTGCAGCGAGATCAGCCGTGGCGAACTGTTCCGGCACATAACCATGTTCCAGCACCTGAACGAACGGTAGGCGGGCTGGTTCCTGGAAATAGGGATCAGTTTTAAGCGAAAGCAGCACGGGCAGATAACCCAGTTCGGTGATGAACTTGTAGTTGTTCTCATCTTCCATCAAGAAATTGAGGAAATGCCAGGCGCGCGCTTCACGTTCCGGTGTGCTCTTGAGGATCATGATAGAGCGCCCGCCGAACGTCGTAAAGCTGGTGTCTCCTGCTGCCGGAACCGGCACAGGGGCAACGCCGACATCCTCACCGATCACCATCGGCTCACCCGCCGCTGAGAGTAGATTCGGCTCCCATGAGTAGCCATATTGCAGCCACATGCCGATATTGCGACCAAAGAAATTTTTCTCCATGGTTGGTGGGGCGTACTGCTGCGCAGTTTTCACAAATTCGAAGAATGAACCCAGCGCGCACGGTTCACGATCAAAAACGATGTCGGTAGCGAGGTTGTTCAATAACTGGCAGCGGCCCTGGTTGGCGTTCAAGTAGATAGGCTGGAGCATGTTCCAATACCAGCCGCCCCATTGCAGCGCTTCATTCCAGAACACAGTGCCATATACGTCGTCGCCGTTTTCACGGTTGGGTAGGGCATCAATTGCCGCCGCCGCCGCGAGAAATTCTTCCCAGGTTGCGGGTGGGGTGTTCGGATCAAGCCCGGCTTCTTCGAACAGCGCCTTGTTATAGATCATGAGCGTGACATCGGCGCCAATAGGAACATAATAGTGATGGCCGTAGAGCTTTTGGATCGAGACGGGTTCAAGGCGGGCGAACAATTCATCCGCACCCGGCAGATCATCCAGAACGGCAGCGGCATCCTGCTCCGCCAGTTTGCCCAACTGCGGGCCGAAAGAAGTGATAATCATATCTGGCTGATTGCCCGCCGCGATCAGCGCCTGAAAAGCGCCGCCTTCGGGTTCTAGTTCCAGGGTGATTTTGACATCCGGGTTGGCAACCTGATATTTATCCACCAGTTGCGTCATCGTATCTTGCATGGCCCCGGCAACCACCGAGATACGAATCTGATCGGCCATCGGCGTTTCTTGCGCATGGACGATCATCGAACCGAATATAACACTCAATAGAACCAGAATCGCCGCTAATCGAAAAAATGTGCTTCGTAAGTTAGTCATCTTTGATGCTCCTTCTCGTACTTTCTCGATAGTTTTTCTGAGATAGCCGATCAATGTGCTGGACTTATATCCTCCTAATGAGCTTGTAAAAGCGCTTTTACACCAACCGCAATAAAAAGACGCCCTGGTCAGGGTGCTTAACAACCGCATGAACGCCGGATAACCGGAGAAGTCGGCAAGAGCATCTTACGCGGGGCGATCATCGCCTGATCGCTGTTGATAATTTCGAGAGCCATATGCGCCGCGTGCCACCCTAATTCGTAGACCGGCTGGTGAACGGTGGTCAGCGGCGGGGATACATAACTTGCCATCGGAATGTCGTCAAACCCAACCACCGCAATATCTTCAGGAATCCGCAGCCCGCGCTCGCGGATCGCCATCATGGCATCAATCGCCATCTGATCGTTCGCGGCAAAAACGGCTTCGGGGCGTTCGGACAGGTTCAAAAGCTGCTGCATGGCCTGATAGCCGCTGTCGCGCAAATAATCACCCTGGACAATGTAATGGGCGGGGAGATCGAGGTTGTTTTCTTCTAAGACATCGCGCAAGGCGCGCAGCCGTTCCCGGCTGTCTGGGGTGTGATTGGTCCCGGTGATGAAAGCCACCCGGCGGTAATGATGCTCTAGCACCAGATGTTCAGCGATGCCGCGCCCGCCGCTGTAGTTATCGGCGAGAAAGGTCGGGATATTTTTCCCAATATCGAGCTGCACCAGGACAATCGGGATACCCTGCCGCATGATCTCCTGTACTTCGTGAACATGGACCTCGATGGAGGCCAACACCATTGCGTCCACATGCCCCCGCCGGAACAGATGCAGATAACGATGTTCTGAGGCAGTCAGCCGGGACTGGCTGGCGATCAGCAGCGCATAATTAGCAGCGCTGGCGGCTTCTTCAACCCCGCGCACCACCTGAAAGAAAAACGGATCGTTCACCTGCGGGATCACCAGACCGAGAGTCGCGGTTTCCTGGCTGGCAAGCCCGCGCGCTAAAGCGTTCGCGTGATAATCCAGTTCGCGGATCGCTTTCAGAACCCGTTCGCGCGTGTCTGGATGCACCCGATCCCGGTTATTGACGACCCGTGACACGGTTCCGATCGAAACGCCTGCTCGTTTTGCTACATCAAAAATGGTTGCTGCCATGTTAACTCATCTGGTTTAGAGCACATTATATCAAAGCGTTTTCATTGTATCAAAAGAACGATTGCCGCGCAAGCAACTGCCCATGTAAGCGTCTGCTTTAGTCTTGATATGATCATAATTGTAAAAGCGCTTTGACAGTTATGGGCTTAGGATTTATACTTTATGAAAATCCGCATATGTCCAAAATTAAAGGAGATGCGTTATGGCAAAAAAACTAGTACACCTTTTATCGCTCGGTTTGCTTATTTTGTCTTTTACGCTCGTTCTAGAATCTCCCCGTGTCAGTGCGCAAGAGGGTGAACTGGTCTGGGCGGCGTGGGAGAATAAGGACATCAGCACCCTCGGCGCTGACAACACCGGCTCGACTTTCGCTGCCAGCGACACGGTGTTATCCCCTGCCGGAACCCCTACCCTACAGATTACGCCGAGCGGCACCTCT
>JACRBK010000559.1 GCA_016234525.1 Chloroflexota bacterium | reverse complement strand
TTCGCGCCGCATTTCTCTGCCGCCAACACACCTTCCCACGAGCTTTGGTTAAAGCTCTTGTCGTTGATCTGCCCAACGTCCGTCACCAACCCGATTTGCAGGGCGCTCAGGTCGTATTTTTCGCAGTCAACCAAATCTTTGACCGTGAATTCCGCTGCGGCGACGGGTTCAGGAGTCGCTTCTTCGGTCGCCTCGGCAGCGGGTTCGGCTGTCGGTTCCTCGGTCGGTTCTTCAGTCGCTTCGGCAGCAGGTTCGGCTGTCGGCTCTTCGGTAGGTTCCTCGGTCGCTTCGACGGTGGGTTCCTCAGTCGGTTCTTCAGTTGCTTCGACGGTCGGTTCCTCGGTCGCTTCGACAGTAGGTTCGGCTGTTGGTTCAACAACTTCTTCTACCGTTGGGGTGAAAGTTGCTTGCTCTTCTCCGTCTTCCTCATCGCCGCCCCCGCCAAAAACAATCAGGGCAATGATAATCACAGCGGCTGCGACTAACGCGCCAATTTGCAGCCGCCGATTCTCAGGCGACAGGAGCTGTTCAAGCAGCCCTTTATTGGGTGATTGTGCCATATTGCTGTCTCCTTGCTATATAGTTCTGTAAAGCGAACAAAATAGTGACTCTGTTCGGACCAGTGACAGACTGGCTTTGCAACGCCCTCTATAATACTATGGTCCGCGAAAATGTGTAAATTTTGCTCTAGGCAAACTGCACGAACCTTGCCGAGAAACACCCCATTTTATTTCGATTATTTGAATAGTTGCTGCTCACCCCCAAATCCTGCCGGAAACGGCTGAGGACGATCACAAACGCTTTGTAATGTGATGAACTGGCGGTCGTCCGCCGAGTCATGAATCGCGTGCATAATATCCAACACATGATATGTCAATTCGCCGCTGGCACGGGGCGCTGTACCGCTGCGTAAGGCATATGCCATATCAGCCACGCCGAGTCCCCGGCTGTTTTCGCTGTAACCATGCGTCAGTGGGATCGTTTCCCAGGTTTTTCCCCCGCCGCGCCGGATGCGCACACTGCCGCCAAAAGTATTTGGATCAGGCACGCTGAGCGTACCGAGTGTGCCGTGAATTTCGATCACCGGGAGTTCAGAAGCCCATACATCAAAACTCGTGATCATGGTCCCTAGCGCGCCGCTGGCAAAGCGCAGCAGCCCGGCGACATGGGTAGGAACCTCAACGGTTATGATCGTTCCCGCTTTCGGCTGGCTGGTGATCGTGCGTTCCGGGAAGGTGATCTGTGTCGCGCCTGCCACCTGCTGGACCGGCCCTAGCAGCGATACCAGCGCGGTCAGATAGTACGGTCCCATATCAAACATCGGGCCGCCGCCCACCTTATAATAAAATTCGGGATCAGGATGCCACCCTTCGTGCCCATGACAAACCATAAACGCCACCGCTGAAATGGGTGTGCCAATCGCGCCATCGTCGATTAACTTGCGGCAGGTTTGCAGCCCGGCGCCTAAAAAGGTGTCAGGCGCGCCGCCCACCAGCAGTTTTTTGGCCGCGGCTTCGGTGAGCAGAGCTTGTGCCTCTTCCCGGCGAATCGTGAGCGGTTTTTCGTTGTAGACCGATTTCCCCGCCGCGATCACCGCCCTGGCAACTTCGGCGTGAGCGTTAGGAATCGTCAGATTGATCACGATCTCAATCGAGGGATCAGCCAGCAGTTCCGCCACTGTCAGCGCTTGCGGGATGCCATATTCTTGGGCTTTGGCCTGCGCCCGCCCGATATCCAGATCAGCACAAGCAGCCACATTGAGAATTTCAAAATTCTTGCAGTTTTTTAAATAGATGCCGCTGATGTTCCCGCAGCCGATCACGCCTACATTCACTTTTCGCAGCATAGTTACCCCTTAATGGTTTAGCGGCTGGTTATACCAGCCTGTTTTTTGAATTAGTGGAGAAATTATAACTCGTTCGCGGGAAAATCCGGCGCGGTTGGGGGTTAAGTGCGAATTAAAAAAGAAACCAGCGTTGGGGGCGCTGGTTTATGACACCTCAAGATAGGGCCTTAGCCATTTAAAGCCATGCGCTGCCGCCCTGTTGTTCTAATTGTTTGACCAGTGCTTTTACATCTTGCTCGCGTTCCTTAGAACAGATCAACACCGCATCTTCAGTAGACACCACGATCAATCCCTCGATGCCAATGGTAGCGATCAGGCGCGTTTTGCCCTGGCTCACGATCAAAGAATCGTGAGTATCGATCCCGATATAACTGCCCGTGACGGTGTTTCCCTGGTCATCAGCGGGCAGCAGATCGCTCAGGCTGGTCCAGCTCCCGACATCTACCCATCCCATTTCCACCGGGATCACCCGTACCTCACGCGCGTTTTCCATCACGCCATAATCGATCGTTTCGGCGGCGACCTGGGGCCACACCCGCCTGAGAGCCGCCTCGGCTTCAGGCGTATCCAGCGCGGCTTCGACTTCACTCAGTTGAGCATAAAGTGCGGGCATCTGGCGCTCGATTTCGGCTAAAATACGATCAACACGCCAGATAAACATGCCGCTGTTCCAACAGTACGCCCCGTTTTGCACCATGTCGAGTGCCGCAGCTTGATCAGGCTTCTCAGTAAATCGGACAGCCTGAAAGACGGGGAAACCGTCCACACTGTTCACCTGCGCACCTTGCTGGATGTAGCCGTAGCCGGTCGAGGGAGCGGTGGGTTTGATCCCCAGTGTAACCAGGCATCCCTGCCGAGCGGCATCAGCCGCGGCGTTGAGGGCGCGGCAGAACTGCGCCGTATCCGCGATAAAATGATCGGCGGTTAAAACAGCCATTACGGCATCAGGGTCTTTTTTGCGCAGACAGATCGCGCTTAACCCTATCGCCGGGGCTGTTCCGCGCGCCTCTGGCTCGATCAGGAAGTTTTCGTGCGGCAGCGCCGGAGCCTGATCCGCCAAAGCAGAAACATGTTCGGCGCGTGTGACCACAAAAATCTGCTCAGGCCGAAACACGGGCGCGATCCGGCTGATCGCCGTTTGGAACATCGTTTGCTCACCGACGAGTTGAAGAGTCTGTTTGGGACGGCTGCGGCGGCTGAACGGCCAGAGCCGCGTACCACTTCCCCCGGCCAAAATCACGGCATAATACATGATGTTTGTCCTTCTAGAATCCGCGCAGTGCGGTGCTTTCTCGGCGTGGGAGTCCGTCTTTAGGGACTCGTTTTAACACGACATATTCAAGCCCGTTGTCCTGGCAAAAAGCCCGTTTTTCAGGTTTATCACCATCTTCGTTGACCGCGTAAATATCCGGTTTGATGCGGGCGATTTCCGGGGCCGCATCCATCCAACCGCTGCCGGTGGTGACCAGCGCCTGCGTCACAAACCGGATCGACTGCACCATATAACGGCGATGATCCTGGTTAAACAGCGGATGTCCCTTACCCTTGAGCAGTTCGACATTCGCATCACTGCCCACCGCGACATACAGATCACCCAGTTCGGAGACTTCCTCAAAAAACCGGACATGCCCGGAATGCAGCCAATCAAAACAGCCGGTGACGATCACTTTTTTGCGCGTTGGATCGGGCGAGGTCACCACCGGATCGAGCGGAAAATCGGTCAGATCAGCCGGGTTCAAGACGCGATAGGCCAGTCCTAGTTTTTTACAGAAGGCGCGTTTTTGCGGGTTATCTTCCGCTGCTTCAACGACCCATAACTGAGGATCGGCCAGTGCAGGCACTTCATCCCGATTCAGGTCGCCTCTCATCAGCGTTACCTGATTCACATACCGCAGCCCGCTTAAAAAATAACGCCGCTCCTCTTGCGAAAACTGGGGAGTCGTTCCCCCGGCGGCGCGGATCATCTCATCGGACCACAGCAGGACATGGACACTCCCTAACCGGGACGCTTCATGCAGCAGCCGCACCTGGGGAAAACGCAGATCGTCAAAACTACCGCTTAACACCACGTTCATCATCAGTCCTTATGTGGTACGGATACCATTAAATTTATGAGAAAACGAAAGGCAATAGGGCACAAAAAAAACATTCTCTCAAGGGTTGTCAGGATAGTCTACGCCTTGCAACAACTGCTACGCCTTCACAGAATGATAAGCTACTTTATGTTACGCATACCATAGATGGTATGTGATCTTCTTGAAGATGTCAAGAGGCGTGCGTTATGATGTGCCGCGATGAGTGTAACACTGGCGAGGATATCTTATGACAGCTCCGAAGTGGTGGCAGGACTCGGTGTGTTATCAGGTTTACCCGCGCTCATTCGCGGACGCGAACGGCGACGGCATTGGCGATCTGCCCGGCCTGATTGAAAAGTTGGACTATCTGAAATGGTTGGGAATCAATGCCATCTGGATTTCGCCGTTTTACCCTTCAGCCCAACTCGATTGGGGCTACGATATTTCGGATTATGTCACGGTTGATCCCGATTATGGCACGCTGAGCGATTTTGATCGCCTGCTGGTAGAGGCTCACCGCCAGGATATTCGGATTGTGCTGGACATGGTATTGAACCATACCTCCGACCAGCACGCCTGGTTTCAGGCGTCAAAATCCAGCCGCGATAACCCCTATCGTGATTGGTTTATCTGGCGCGATGGTCGAAACGGCAGTTTCCCTAACGACTGGGAATCGCTTTTCGGCGGCTCCGCCTGGACCCTTGACGAGACCACCGGGCAGTATTATTACCACTATTTTTTCAAAGAACAGCCTGATCTCAACTGGCGTAATCCGGCGGTCAAAAAAGCCTTATTCGATGCGATGCGTTTCTGGCTGGATCGCGGCGTGGATGGTTTCCGGCTGGATGCAATCGGCTCGATCTACGAGGCCGAAAATTTGCGCGATTCGCTGGTCTATGGATCGCTGGAAGAGATGTTTATCAAGTTCCGTACCGGGGTGTTTGACGACTTGAGTACGCTCAGGATGAAAACCCGTTTCCAGAATAATCTGCCAGAGATTCATCCCCTGCTCCAAGACATGCGGCACTTAGTGGATCAATACGGCGACCGGCTGTTACTCGGCGAAACCAGCGATGCCAGTATGTACGGTTCCGGTCATAACGAACTGCACAGCGTATTCAATTTTAGTATCATCGGGCGGCTGGATGCGGCGCATCTGCGCAAAGTGTTAACAGACCGGCTGGCACTGCTGCCGGCTGGCGCGTGGGAATCTAACACCGTCGGCAACCATGACCGGCGGCGATCTTACAGCGTATACAGCGACGGTCAGCACGACGAACAGCGGGCGCGGTTGGCCCTCGCGCTGGCGATGTTTTTGCAGGGCACGCCCGTATTTTATAACGGCGAAGAGATCGGGATGCGCAACCTGGAATTAACTGCCGTCGAGCAGTTCCAGGATACTTTTGGCACACGCTATTATCATATTCTGCGCGAAAAACACGGCATGAACCACGACGAAGCGTTCAGCATCGCGGCGAATTTTATCTGCCGGGACGGCTGCCGCAGCCCGATGCA
>JACRBK010000548.1 GCA_016234525.1 Chloroflexota bacterium | reverse complement strand
CCCTCAAACTGAAAGCCCATGCGCAGCGCCGCCCGCCGGGATCGTTCGTTCAGGCTGTGACACTTCCACTCCACGCGCCGGTAGCCGAGATCAAACGCATGGCGCAGCAGCAGATAAGTGGTTTCAGTGTTCGCGGGCGTGCGCTGGATCACCGGGCTATACCAGATGCTCCCTAACTCGATCTTGAGGTGATCGGGGACGTTGTTGATATAATTCGCTACCCCGACGGGGCTTCCGCTGGGCAGGTCGATCACACAGAAGGGCAGGCCGTTGGGCGCGTTGGTCTGGCTGCGCATATAGACCTCGAATGCCTCAAGCGTGTCAAACGGCCCGGCGAACATATAACGCCAGACCAGTTCTTCCGAGTCATACGCCCCCACCGAACGCTCGCCCAATGTGACCGGGCTGCCGTTAGAAATGGCGTACAGCGCCTCAAGATGCGGCTGAAACTCGAACGGTTCCAGGCGTACATGATCGCCCGTGAGGACAACCGGCGCCGGTTTGTGGGGCAAAATCGCCCGCCGTTGTAAAACCTCGTCGGGCAGTGGATCAGGCAGTGCTGCGGGCATCAGATTCCCTTTCCTGGTGGTGGGTAAAAGGCGTGCAGCCCATTATAACTTGCCTCAAGACTTTCATGCAGATTGCTGTTTGTTTACAATTAGATTGCATATTGGCAACGTTTATCAGGTAATGTTGGGTTGAAAAAGGGTTAATCAGGATGTTGTTAACGTTGCGTAATCGTTTGCTGCTCTCCTATGTGGCGATCTTGCTGATCCTGCTGGTGCTGGTCGGCTTTGTGCTGTTGGTCTTTCTGGCGACTCGCCCTCTTCCGACAGAAGAGATCACTAACGATCTGACGGCGACTCTGCTCGATGTGCGCGTGTTAGAAACCGTCCGGCTGGAAATTCAACCGGGTGATTGGAGCGTCTGGCTGGGAAGAAACAATAACGGAAACGGGCAAACCTTGAGTATGCCCAGTATCCGCCGCATCGAACAGACCATCGTGGGTTACCTGACGGACGAATCCAGCAGCCGTGATGTGCGCACGTTGATAATAAACGGTCAGGGAATCGTGCGTTTTGATTCCGCTGGCGCGTTTGTAACCGGCGAGCGCGTGCAGCAGATCGATCAGGAAGAACTGCTCCACCGGGGGATCGGGCGGCTAAATGCAGTCTACCAGGGACATTTTTCGGACCCCGATGGAGAAAAATGGCTGTATGTCGCGCAGCCGCTCCGTCCTATGGCCGAAATTCAAGCCGATTCTTTATTTGTTATTGTGGCGGCTCCGGTCCCACATCCCACCCTGGGCGAAGTTTTCCGGGTGTTCGGCGACACCTTTTTTATGCCGCTGGCGCAGGCCGGGCTGATCGGGCTGGTGATCGCGGTGGGGCTGTCGGTGCTGATCTCAGGATCGGTGGCGCGGCCTTTGCAGCGCATGAGCGAAGCTGCGCGCCGCATCGCGCGCGGTGATTATCGCCAGCGGGTGCCGGTTAACGGGCCGCGTGAGGTGCGCGCGCTGGCCGGATCGTTTAACGAGATGGCCGAACGAGTCGCCGCCACACAGCAGGCGCAGCGCGACTTTTTAGCGAATGTTTCGCACGATCTCCGCACGCCGCTAACCAGTATCCAGGGCTTCTCACAGGCGATTGCCGAGGGTGTCGCCGGGGATCAGGCATCAGCACAGCGGGCCGCGCTGATCATCCACGATGAAGCGGCGCGGATGCACCGCATGGTCGAGTCGCTGCTCGATCTGGCGCGCATCGAAGCGGGACAGTTGGATCTGAAACCGCGCGCTATCGCCCCTAGCGAACTGCTGTTAGGAATCGGCGAGAGTCTCTCCGTCCGCGCGCGGGATAAAGGGCTGAATCTGGCGCTGGATGTGCCGCCCGATCTGCCGCGCATCGCGGGCGATGGGGACCGGTTGGCTCAGGTGTTTAACAATCTGCTGGACAACGCCATCAAACATACGCCGCAGGGCGGAAATGTCCGGCTGCACGCGCAGACCGCCCAACGCGGAATCGCGGTGACCGTGCAGGACAGCGGTGAAGGTATCCCCGCCGACGATCTGCCGCGTATTTTCGAGCGTTTTTATCAGGTGGACAAAAGCCGCCAGCATGACCGGCGCTCTGGGATGGGCCTGGGACTCGCCATTGTGCGCCAGATCGTGCAGCTTCACGGCGGGACGATCAACGTCGCCAGCGAGATCGGGCACGGCACGACGTTCACCGTTTGGCTGCCGCTCCCTACCCCAGCGATGACTACTGTCTCAGGGCGGCGGTAAGAAGCTGTCAGCCAAAACAAAGGCGGGGAATACCTCTTTTTGTGTTTTAATCCTCATTTGGATTTGGCAAATATAATATGCGCATATATAATATGTGTACTTAGTAAATTCATTGAGGCAGCACCCTGCTGCGGAGGCACAAAATGACCCACTATTGGATCGGAGTAGTCTCACGCAGTCACGTACAGCGTGGCGTCGAAGGCGGTTTTGCCCAGTTATGTCATGGCAAATGTGCTCCCTTGAAGAAGATGAAAGCCGGAGATTGGCTGATCTATTATTCACCGCGCACCGATTTTCAGAACGGTGAACCCTTGCGGCATTTTACGGCGCTTGGCCGTATCATCAACGATACGGTTTATCAGGTCGCCATGAGCGAAGATTTTATACCCTTCCGCCGTGATGTGGATTTTCTGCCCTGCCATGCCGCGCCTATCCATCCGCTGCTCGGCGAGTTATCCTTTATTCCGAATCTGAGACAGTGGGGATACCCTTTCCGCCGGGGACATTTTGAGATCAGCGAAGCCGATTTTCGGTTGATTGCGGCGGCGATGCGCGCAGAGATACCGCAGGACTAAACATAGTGACGACAGGTGACGTTCGATTCGGTTTTCAGTCCCCCGGCGATAGTCCGGGGTTTTTGCTTTTACAAATCACCCAGTTATGGCAGCGCCGCCAGCGGGCCGCGCTGGAACCGCTCAACCTCACGCACGGTCAGTTTGTGCTGCTGGCAGGCATCGGCTGGCTGGCTAAAATGGGCGAGCCGATCAGCCAGGTCCAGCTTGCCCAGCATGTCGAAGCCGATGTGATGATGACTTCAGAGGTGCTGCGTTCGTTAGAGCGTAAAGGACTGGTCGAGCGCACGCCGCATCCCCACGACAGCCGGGCAAAAGCCCTGAGGCTGACCCCAGCGGCTGGCCCCCTGGTCAATCAAGCGGTTGAGATCGTGGAGCAAGTAGATCGAGAATTTTTCGCCGTGTTAGGAGACAACTTGCCTCATATGCTCGACCTGATGCAGCGCTTATTAGATCAGGACGAGTGACCGTCTGCCCTACCCTGATTCCGTTTCATGCAGGCGGGCGATCTGTTCTCGCGTGCCGACCACGATCAGAATATCGCCCGGCTTAAGGATGGTATTCGCGCCGGGGTTGAACTGGTAGCCGCTCTGCGATGATTTGATCGCCATGACCAGCATCCCGGTCTTGCGCCCGATGTCCGTCTCGCCTAACGACTTGCCGGTAAACCGGGGGATTTTATCAATATGAACTTCATCGACACGCAGCGTTTGGCCGGGAACGCGCAGCATCTCATCCAAAAATGTGACGACCGTAGGGCGCAGCATGATCGACGCCATGCGCAGCCCGCCAATCGCATTGGGTGATACCACCTCGTCGGCCCCAGCGATGCGGAGTTTTCCGGCGTTGGCGTCGTCGCTCACGCGAGCAATGATGCGCAGCCGGGCATTCAGCGCCCGCGCACTGAGCACCACAAACAGGTTATCTTTATCTTCGCCCAGCGCGGCGACCAGCCCACGCGCCCGCTCGATTCCCGCCATACGCAGCGCCTCATCCTGAGTCGCATCGGCGTGCAGATAAGGAATATCCCCTATCTGAAGCGTGTTTTGCAGAATCTCGGCGTTTTGTTCCACGAGCACAAACGGCGTGCCGGTGCGGAAAAACTCATCGGCGATATAACGGCCTGTCCGCCCCCCGCCGCACAAAATAACATGATCCGAAAGTTTGGCGATCCGTTGGTCCATTCGACGTTCCTGTAACAGCCGGTAAAATTCCCCCTCAAGCACAAACGCAGCCAGGGTAGATACCGCATACCCGGCAGTCCCGATGGAGATGATAATCAGCCCAATCGTAAACAAACGCCCGGCATCAGAAAGCGGGTGCGTTTCGCCGTAACCGATAGTCGCCATCGTGATCACGGTCATGTATAACGAATCGAGCGCTCCCCACCCTTCGATCACCCAATACCCTAGCGTCCCGCCGATCAACACCACCAGCAGCAGGATCAACGCATAGAGCAGGCGGTGCTGATAGCGTGAGGCACGCGGCACAAGCGGGTCAAGGATACGCTCAGGCATATTACACGACCGCTCCGACCAGCGCCAACAGCCCAAACCCAGTGAGAATCGCGCCGGAAAACCAGTTGATCCAGCGCAGCCGCGCCGGAGTCAGGCGGGATCGCAGCAGGCTGACCCCACCGCTGAGCAGCAGCCACCATACCGCCGATCCGCCAAAGACGCCCACCACCAACGCCAGCGCCCCGACGCGATCTCCCTCCGTCTCGGCGATGCCCAGCCCCGCGAAGATCGCTACAAACGATAGGATCGTAGCCGGATTGGTCAATGTCAGCACCAGCGTGGAAAAATACGCCCCGGTCAAACCGCTGCTCTTGCGCGTCACAGCGGCATTTTCAGCAGGGCGAGCGCGAAAAGTGCGCACGCCGAGATACAACAAAAACGCGCCGCCGATCAGCCGGAACCACGTTTGTTGATCGACCAGAAAACTAGAGATAACCGTCAAGCCGAGCGCCGCCACTGCGCCATATACCGAATCAGCCGTCGCCGCGCCCAACCCGGAAACAAATCCTATCGCTCGCCCATTCGCCAGCGTGCGCCGGATGCACAATACCCCAATCGGCCCGACCGGCGCGGCAATCGAAAAGCCGATCACCAGACCTCTGAATAAAAACTCAATGGACACGCCTAAAACTGCTCCCTACGATAACCGGCTCTCACCGGCTGCCCTGTGCATCATTCGCCAGAATACGCGCCAGTTCGCGGCTGAGCAGCCCGGTACGCTCGTCGCGCAGCAGCGGCAGGCGGCTGCGGGTGCGGTGTAACTGGTTGAGATCAATCTCGTGAACCAGCAAATGTTCTTGATAATAGGGGCCATTAGCTAAAAACTCGCCGTTCGTATCGACTACCGAACTGCCCCCCCAAAAATTCAGCCCATCCTCAAAGCCGATCCGGTTGCAGTGCGCGACAAAACAGGTGAACAGGCTGGCATACGCCTGATTGATCTGTTCGACCCAGCGCGCGCTGTGCAGTTTGCTACCTTCATCCAACCCGCGCCCAGGGCTGGCGCTGTGCAGCAGCAGCACGTCCGCGCCATCCAGCCACAACAGATAGGGCGGCGAAGCGTGCCAGAAGTCCTCACAGATCAACATACCCACCCGCCCAAAGCGCGTATCAAATGCACGCACGCCATCACCCCAGGCGAAATAACGCCCCTCGTCAAACAGGCCGTAAGTCGGCAGGTAAACCTTGTGATGTACATGCTCCACCACGCCCATGCTGATATACGCCTGAGAGATGAAAAAACGGTGGCGGCTGTCTTCT
>JACRBK010000555.1 GCA_016234525.1 Chloroflexota bacterium | reverse complement strand
CTGACCCTGTTCTTCGCATTTGGGGCGGGCTTATTTGCGGTGCGTATCTTCATCATTTTTCATGATTGCGGACACGGATCATTCTTTAAGTCAAAGCGGGCTAACGATCTGGTCGGTATGTTCACCGGCATTTTGACCTTTACGCCTTATCATGCGTGGCGGCACAGTCACGCCGTTCATCACGCGACTTCCGGTGATCTTGACCGGCGCGGTGTAGGGGATGTGTGGACACTAACCTATGAGGAATATCACAGCCGCCCCTTGTGGATACGCCTGTTATACCGGGTCTACCGTAACCCGTTTTTTGTTTTTTTGATCGCTCCAACGCTGGACTTTGTCGTGTTACAGCGTCTGCCCCAGGCTAATTCGGCTCAAAAGCGCATCGAAAAAAACAGCGTCATCATCACAAACCTGATCCTCCTGGCAGTCGTGGTCATCATGAGTCTGTTGATCGGATTCAAAGCTTATGTTCTGGTCCAACTGCCGATTGTCGCGCTTGCGTCTTCGATCGGGGTATGGCTGTTTTATGTGCAGCACCAATATGAGAATACCTATTGGGAATGGCACGAAAACTGGGATTTTGTCGCCGCGGCGTTCTACGGCAGTTCATTTTACAAACTGCCCAAAGTGCTTCAGTGGTTTACCGGCAATATTGGCTTTCATCACATTCACCACCTCAGCCCACGTATCCCCAATTACCGCCTGGAAGCATGTTATAAAGCTAACCCGGTCTTGCAACAAGTCGAGCCGCTGACGCTGCGTACCAGTCTGAAGTCGCTTTTTGTGCGCGTGTGGGATGAAAATCGTCATAAGATGATGGGCTACCAGCCGCCACAACCACCGCCGCAATAACCCTCTACAAAGTAAGCCGGGAAGAATAGCGTAACCCTTCCCGGCGAACCACATGTCTCGTCCCCTGTTGCGGGGGATACGCTATGAATGATAGTATACTTCCCAATCCATATAAGTTTCAAATGCTTCCGCCAGAATCTCGGCAGAGGGGGCAGCAACCATCGCGGCATGGTGTTCATAACCGTTCTTGCAAACATAGCGCATCAGCTTTTGCAGCTCAGGAACTTCTACCACCGCCCGGCTGCCAAACGTATCGAGTTTGTCATCAATAAACTGCCCGTCACCCACATAGGTACGGATACGCCCGGTGCGATCTTCGGTGGTCACGCGGGCATAACTCATCGGCCCTGCCGGGACACGCCCAGCCACTGTGCCATAAGTATTTTCTGTGCCGAGGGTAGTCGCCAAAATTTCGGCATTCGCCATCTTCACATCATTAAAGAAACTCTTGGCCCAGTTGCCACAGTGGAACAACACACACTTATTCGGATCGTCGCCGTAGTTATTGTTCCAGTCGACCAGAGCGCTCGGCTTTTCCGTCGCCATCGTCAGGGCAAACATGGAAGCGACACCAGTAATGTCCACCTCGCACGCGCTCGGCATCAATTGTTCGCTCATCATGCTCATCAGCGTACAAACATTGACCCCATAATTCTGCTGAAGTGAGGTCCAACACTGGATCGCGGTCGCGTCCAGGTCATAACGCGCCATCCAGTCATCGATCACAATGCCCATCTTCGCCATTTTGACAATCGACGGGGCCGGGACGCCGTCGGTGCGGACATATCCCGTAATGGTATCCAATTTGGCTTTGACCTTCGGATCATTATCCGCCAGTTTGTTCGCCCACCCGAAAATCTCAGACAGATCGAGGGTGGTCACGCTGATGCCCGATCCCTGGAGCAGTTTTTCGCTGTAGCGGGTGGTATTAAAGTTGCCGGGACGCGCGCCAATCGCCCCTAAACGGGCGCGGTGCAGCCCTCTCACCACGCGGCAGACCGCCACGAATTTTTTGAGATCGGCCTTAAACGAGTCCGAGGTGGGGCGAACAGTGTGCAGCGTGGTCAGTGAGAAGGGAAATCCATACTGGACCAGATTGTTGCAGACCGAAATTTTGCCGCAGAAACCATCGCGCCGCCGCTCGACCACAAATTGATCGAGATCGTCAGGGTACGCTTGCACCAGGATCGGCACATTGAGGCCGGAGAGTTTGATCGTATCGGCGACGCCTTTTTCGTCACCGAAGTTCGGCAGCACCACCAAAATACCGTCGATCCGGTGGCGGTTTTCCTGGAACAACGCCGCGCACTTTTTGGCGTGTTCCCAGGTTTCGACGCCGCCGAGTTTGGTCGCGTGGTCGTCCAAAATCACCGCGTCAATATTAAACTCTTTGAGGACTTTTAGAATATCCTGCCGCCCTTCGGTCACCAGGCGATCCGGGAAGAAGTCACGGTTGCCCACGATAACACCCAAAGTGATTTTTTGAAGCTGCATTGGTTTGTTCCTTTCGTGCATCATTTTAAAATTAGAGTTTATGATTTAAAGTCGACACCGCCGGATAAAGCTCACGGTAGAGCGCGTAACGGTTGTTATACCGCTCATGGCGCGCCGGATGGGGCATAAAATGGCGGTCAAAGTGCAGAGCCGCTTCGACAGCCTGCGCCAGATCGGTATACACCCCGGCTCCGACACCCGCCAACACTGCTGCGCCCCAACAGGCCGCATCCGTCACACGCGGCACCGCGACCGGCACGCCGAGAATATCGGCCTTAAGCTGCACCCAGAGATCCGATCGCGCCCCACCGCCAATCGCCCGCAGTTCATCGATCCGCACCCCACCCTCGTGCAGTAGATCAAAATTCGTTCGTAATTCAAACGTCAGCCCTTCGAGGATCGCTTTCGCCAGATCGGTCTTGGTGGTGGCGAAGGTCAGGCCGAGGATCGCGCCTTTCGAGGCGGTGTCAAAAGTCGGTGTGCCGCTGCCCGCGAAATGCGGCAGAATCAGCAGCGGAGAAGGATCGGGCGAAGCGCCCCGCAAAATCAGATCATACGCATCCCCGCCGCCGCTGTGCGCCAGAGACATTTCGTCCTGGCACAGCGTATCGCGGAACCAGCGTAACATCAGCCCGCCGCTGTGATTGAGCGTCATAGCGACGTACAACCCCGGCATAGTATGGGCATACACCGACAGATTGCCCCGGTAGAGTGTTTCGTTGAGAACCGGCTGCGCCAATGACACTTCCATGACTTCCGCCGTGCCGGTCGATACGGAGGCCAGCCCAGGCCGGGTCAGCCCGACGCCCAACGCGCCGCACGCCTGATCATGCCCACCTGTGACGACGAGAGGCGGGCGCGAAAAACCCAGGCTCGCCGCGAGATCGGCGTGCATCGTTCCGGCGGCGGTGCCGGACGGCTGCACCAACGCCAGCCGGGACGGGTCGAGGCCCAATCCATCGAGAATTCGTTCCGACCAACGCCCACCCCGTAGATCATACAATTGGGTACGCGACGCCAGACATACGCTGGCGGCTACCT
>JACRBK010000557.1 GCA_016234525.1 Chloroflexota bacterium | reverse complement strand
GTTTGCGTCGTTGTCGGGCGATCCCGGCGGTATGAACTCTCTGCGTGATTATCTGCGCTCCACTTTTGAGCGGATTCCCCCCGCCAAACAAAAACTGTATGCCCAAATGGATCTGGTGGACAGCGTTTTGCACAAAAATATTGCCGCGCTTGAAAGCCAGTTGGCGCTGATCACCACCGATACGACGCTGGCCGAAAGCCTGCGCCAGGAGCTAGAACGGCAGGCCGGGACGCTCAACGAGCAGTTAGAATCATCCCGGCGCGAGTTTGATCGGGTGTTCGAAAGCCTAAAGGATCGCGGACACCAGTTTATTCATTCGAATCTCACCCTTCAGCGGGCCACGCGCACGTTGGACCGCGAGGAAATGCGCGAAGAATTTGAAAAAGAGGTGGTTGGCAGCACTCTGGCGCAGATCACATCGATCTCTGAGCAGTATGTGAATGCAGTAGTCGATAACAGCCGCCGTTATTGGCGCAGCATTTTGGACCGGCTGACCGAACTCGAAACGAAACTCAGCCGCGAGGTGGGCGCCGTCGATGCGACAGGGTATGCCGAACAGCGTGTCGCCCTGCAAGAAGCGATCGCTATCGCGGACCACGAACTGAAATCTTACACCGATAACAGTCTGGCGGAGAATCTGCGCAGCACCTTCCGCTCGAATCTGTTCGGGTTCACGGCGGGCTTTACCGCTGCCCTGGCGGGGATTGTCGCGGTGGTGTTGGGTGTCGCGGCCCAGGGATCAATCGCGGCAACCTTGACCGGCGTGTTAGGAACGATGATCCTGGGTCCGGCGTTGTTGGTCGGCGGCGGCGCAGCAGCGATGTTGTACTGGCGCAAGATCAAACGGGATGCAATCGAAGAACTGGATCAACGGCTGGCAGCGCTGCAAAAAAGTTATCATGAAGCGATGGTGGATTTGACCAACCGTGAGCGCAGCCGCCTGTTACAATACGGCCAACAAATTCTTTCGCCAGTCTTCAGCCAGCTTGGAGTCCTGCGCGAACGCTGCCAATCTCAAAAAGACAACCTCCAAACTCGGATGGAACAGTCGAAAACCCTGCGCCAGGATTTGGACCGGATCGAAATTATCACGGAGGAGTAGCCGCATCTGTCGGGCGTCAGGTGATAGCCTGTTGCCGGAGGCGCGCCAGTGCGTTATAGTGGACCGTCAATTTGCTCCTTTTTTCGACCGGCGGGAGATGTGGTCATGAAACTCACTGTAGTGCTGCCAACGTTTAACGAGGCAGAAAATTTGGCTAAGATGATCGATACACTGATGGGGCTTTCGATTCCTGGCCTGTCAGTTTTGATCGTAGATGATAATTCGCCGGATGGAACCGGCCAGATCGCCGATACGCTGGCGGCTCAGATGCCCGACAAACTCAGTGTGCTGCACCGGCGCGGTAAACTCGGCCTGGGAACAGCCTATATTGAGGGATTCCGCTGGGCAATGGAGCACGGGGCAGATTATATGCTTCAAATGGACTGCGATTTTTCGCACGATCCTAAGTATATCCCATCGATGATCCAGGAACTTGAATCTTGCGGTTGTGACATTGTGATCGGCTCGCGTTATATCAAGGGCGGCAGTGTCGATGAAAGCTGGGGCATTAGTCGCAAGCTGTTAAGCTGGTTTGCCAACAGCGTTTATGTGAATATGATCCTGCGCACTCATGCCAAAGACGCGACCGGCGGTTTCCGGCTGTGGCGGCGCGACGTGTTAGAAGGTATGGACTTAAGCCGGGTGCGCTCCAACGGTTATATCTTCCAGGTCGAGACAATTTATGTCGCCGAAAAATTGGGTTATCAGGTGAGTGAAGTTCCGATCTACTTCGCGGATCGGCGGTTGGGGCAGTCCAAAATGAGTTTTAAAGTACAGCTTGAAGCGGCGCTGCGCGTCTGGCAGGTGTTTATGCGCCATCGCCAGCTTAATCCGTCGATGCGGCTGCCGGTTCCCGGACGTTAATGGTTTTCCATGCGGCGTAAATTTCTTCCCGATATTTTGATAGTGGCAGGGCTGTGGCTTCTGCCACTGTTGTTTTTTGCCTCGGTGACGCTCGGTGGGCGCACCCAGATTCCCGCTGACAATCTCTACAAGTACGAACCCTGGCTGAGCGCGCGCGAGTCGGTGGGCGTGCCGGAGATTCCGCATAATACCCTGCTTTCGGACCTGATTCTTGAAAATTACCAGTGGAAATCCTTCCTCCGCCGCAGTCTGGACGAGGGGACGATCCCGCTGTGGCAGACGGAACAGTTCGCCGGAACGCCATTTCTGGCGGCGGGGCAGCATTCGGCGCTCTATCCATTCAGCATCCTCTATTATGTCCTGCCACTGCCTAGCGCTTACGGCTGGTTCACCGTCAGCCAGTTGGGTCTGGCCGGGATGTTGATGTACCTGTTTGCGCGCGGCCTGGGGCAGCGGCGGATCGGCGGGGCAGTGGCGGGCATCGCCTACCAGTTCAGCGCTTTTATGATCGTCAGTGTCGTGTTCCCGATGATGATCGCGGGGGCGGCGTGGCTGCCGCTGCTGCTGCTCATGATCGAATTTGTGATCCAGCGCCGACCGGTGCGGGGAGATCGTCCGGCGGTCGTTCCCTGGATCGCTGTCGGGGCGCTGGCGCTGATGATGAACATTTTCGCCGGGCATGTCGAGATCACCTACTACACCCTGATCGTGATGGCCTATTATGCGGCGGCGCGTCTGCTGTTTGAGTGGTGGCGGAATCGTTCGTCGTGGCGGCAGATGCTCCGCCCGGCGGGATCGCTGCTGGTGTTGGCGCTGCTGGGGATGGGACTCGGCGCGGCCCAATTTATCCCGCTGTACGAACTGGGATCGCGCAATTTCCGTGAGTCGGCGGCGAGTTTTGCCGAAGTGCGCGGTTATGCGCTGCCCAAACGCCATATTGCCAAGTTCCTGATGCCGAATGTGTACGGCAGCCCGGCCCACCACGAATACCGTGATGTGTTCAGCGGTGATCTGATCCAGCAAGACTGGCAGCGTCCCTGCCAAAGCGGCGAAACCTGCGAAAGTGGCTATAAGCACATCACGGATACCGATTTCGGGATCAAAAATTACGTCGAAGGCGGATCGTATCTGGGCATTTTGGTGATGGTGCTGGCGGGCATTGGCTTGATCTACCCCTACCGGCGCAGCCTGTCTCGTACAAGTGACCCAGGGCGCAGCAAGCAGCGCCCCTACACAACCTTGGTCGGTGATGATCGCCTCTCCAACGCCGTTGGAGAGGGGGCAGCGGGTGAGTCCATTTCCCAAAACGCCGCCATCTACCGGCTGATCCTGGCGCTGCTGTCGCTGATCTCCATCACGTTTGCGTTTGGCCTGCCGACTTACGCCGTGTTGTACTACGCCTTCCCGAATCTCAATCAGCTTCACACGCCGTTTCGTTGGGTGTGGCCGCTGACTTTTTGCGCGGCAGTGCTGGCGGGCTTCGGCGCGGATGCGCTCAGCCGGGCGCGCCACGAAGAGGAACACGGCCCGCGTTATTGGCAGGCGGAAGCCGTGCGGCGCGATCCGATCTTCCGGCTGGCGCGTGGGTTAGGCTGGGGATTGATCTGGGCGGGCGCAGCGATTCTGATCGGGCTGGTGCTGAGTTGGGCCGCCTATGACACATTCGCGCCGCTGGTCGAACGGCTTTATAACGGTTTGGCGAAAGCCGATCTCGCTTTCCCGGACGCCAAGGCGTTTTACAGCTACGAATTCTGGAATGTGCTGTTTCTGGGGTTGTTTGTCCTCGCAGCGGGAACCGTGATCCGCGTGAGCCGCTGCCCGATCTATGTGCGCGGCGTTCCTATCTGGCAGTGGATGGCGGTGGGAGTGATCGCGCTTGATCTGATGGTCGCCGGGTGGGACTTCAACCCCTCTGCCGATCCTGACTGGCTCGATTACACCCCCGACAGCGTGAAATGGCTGCAACAACAGCAGGCCGATCAGGGGCCGTTCCGGTATACAACTATTGATTTCGGGCAGAGTCCGCTGCACGCCAACAGCACATGGCGCTATGGTTTGCAAGACGCACGCGGCTACGACAGTATGATCCCCAAGCAGTATGCCGAATATATGAACCTGATTGCGCCGCAGGGCGGGCTGCTGCATAACCGGATCGATCCCATTAGTTGGGACAATTCCCAGGCGCTCGAATCGCGGCTGTTTGATCTGCTCAATGTGCGTTATGTGGTGACTGATTATGTGTTCCCCGACACGGTCAGCGGCTATCAGGAAGTGTATGTCGATGGCGGGGTCCGTATCTATGAAAACCTGGACGCGCTGCCGCGTGCTTACACCCTGCCTTATTACGATCTCACCGAAGAAATGTGCGGCGCACAGCCGGACTCCTTTGCCGATATTGTAACCAGCCCAGACTTTAGCGCCGATCTGCGCCGCGTCGTGATCGAAGGTTTCCCCGACGTGAAAAACTGTGATCAGGTTTACGAGTGGCCCACGCCTGATCTCGAAGCCGATCCACAGCCCGCCCATATTACCCATTATGGATCGCTGGAAGTGATAGTCGATGCGACTGTAAACCAGGATTCCTGGCTGGTGCTGGCAGATAGTTATTATCCCGGCTGGAAAGTGTTTATCCGGCCCCAGGGCGCGGCGGAAGATCAGGAAGAAGCAGCCGATTTGCATCTGGTGAACGGAAACTTTCGCGGGGTGCGGCTGGAACCGGGCGCGTGGACAGTGCGTTTCCGTTACAGCCCGGCGAGTTTTCAGGTGGGCGCGTT
>JACRBK010000556.1 GCA_016234525.1 Chloroflexota bacterium | reverse complement strand
TGACCCCGAACTCAAACCCGTTGGGATAGTTGCTCTGGAAGGTCTGGTCGCTCACCGTCCATACCGTGTTATTCTGGTGGGCGGGTTCGGCTTGCGCGGCGGGACCGGCTTCATTCGTCGCAGCGGCACGCGGCGTGACCTGATTCAGCCCGACCAGCCCGGCAACCATCGCCAGCAGTCCGATTAGCACAAAGAATGTGTCTCGTCTCATCCCGTTATTCTCCTGATGTTGAAGGTATTCGTACAGGTTTTAATGTAAATTGACGGTCTGTGACCACAGTAAGGCTTTGCCGTGACCAGAGCGTGACCAGCTTAAACTGTAGTGTATTCGGAGTATAAACGAATAGGGTTTTTTCGGGGTAGCATTTGGAGATGTAGGGGCAGGGCTTGCCCTGCCCTGGGCGACGCAAGCATCGCCCCTACGAAAATCTGCCCGGCTGCGGTCCCCTCTCCAACCAGGTTGGAGAGGGGGTAGGGGGTGAGGCCGCTCTTAAATAGTCAAACGCGCTAGCGGATCACGACCGTATCAGGGCCGATGATGTCGTTCGGGACTCCCAGCCCGGCGTCCTCAGCCACCTTTAAGTTGATGACGAGGAAGACTTCGCCGGTTTCAACCGGCAGATCGGCGGGCGGAATCCCTTCGAGAATCTGGCGTGCCAGACGAGCCGCTTGTTTGCCGGTGGATTCGTTGTTAGAAAGATAACTGAACAACGCGCCTTCCTCGACCTGGCTCTGGGTATTGGCGGAGATCATCAGGCCGTGTTTTTGCGCATACGCCAAAATCGCATTCCAACTGGCGGGGCCTTGAACCGTCAGGTCAGGCATAATGATGATCGCGTCAAAAGGTGGATCGCCTGCCTGTTCATAGGCGTCGAGGATCGGCGGGATGTCTTCCGCCGCCGTGATCGTCGTTTCGACCAGCTCTACGCCTAACGTGGGCGCATCGATTCGCAGCGCCGCCAGCACGGCGGCTACGGTGGGGTAGGCGGGGTTATAGGGAACCCACAGGCGTTTAACGTCCGGGGCGATCTTGAGCAAAATTTCAACCCGTTTGCCGACAAATACATCTACCGGGTTACGGACGCCGGTCAAATTGCCGCCGGGCCGGGTCAAGTCGGTCACGACCCTGGTTTCGACGGGCGCGACGACGAAGGTAAAGACGACTGGAATATCGGTCCCTTCGGTGGCGGTGCGCGCGGCAGCGGCGGCGGTGTTCGCGGTGGTGAAGATCAGGTCTACTTTATCTTCGACAAATTTTTGGCTGAACTGAGCCATTTTTTCGGCATCGTTGGCCGCAAACTGAACATCGTAGCTGATATTCTCGCCTTCGACATAACCGTTTTCAGCCAACTGGGCTTTAAATGCGTCAATCGTCGAGTTAAACAAGTCCGATCCCGAAATCACCCCGATGCGGTAGGTTCTTCCATCGTCTTTATCGTTATCTCCATCACCGTCGCCGCCGCATCCCGCTAATGCCAAAACAAGCAGCACCAGCGCGATCCATGACACCCTGCGCGACCATCTCCCATTAAACTTCGCCCCGATATTCATCGACACCCCCGATTTAACCTTAAGATACTTAAGTAATAATCTATCTTATCTTAAGGATTCGCTGGTTGTCAAGTTTGTGAAGTCTTTAGCAGACGCGGCCTTGCAGGTCGTTATTCTTTTTTGACCTCAAACTTCAACCCGTTCTTGTCCGCATCAATTTTGACGATGGTCCCTGGCTGAGGATTTGCTTTGAGTAACTCATCGGCCAGCGGCTCGCGCACCGTGCGCTGGATGATACGCCGCAGTGGGCGCGCCCCCCATTCGGGATGATCGTTTTGGGCCAGCATCCAGGTTTTAGATTCGGGCGTAAATTCCAGTGTCAGGCCGCGTTCTACCGCCAGTTTGTTTTCTTTTGTGAGCAGCAGATCGAGAATCTGCGCCAGGTTTTCAGCGCTGAGCGGGTGGAAGATCACAATCTCGTCAATACGGTTCAAAAATTCGGGCCGGAACTCCTCGCGCACTTCTTCCATCACGGCTTCGCGCGTTTCGTCATCGATCACGGTGGTTTCGAGTTGGTGCGCGCCCGCGTTACTGGTCATGATGATCACTGACTCGCTGAAATGCGCGACGTTGCCCTGCGCATCGGTCAGGCGGCCTTCTTCCATCACTTGCAGCAAAATGTCCAACACGCGGCGGTGCGCTTTTTCGACTTCATCGAACACGACCACAATATAGGGTTGTTCGCGCACGCGATCCGTAAGCTGGCCGCCGCCTTCATAACCCACATAACCGGGCGGCGCGCCGACCAGACGGCTGACCGTGTTTTCATCCATATATTCCGACATATCGAGTTGCAGCATAGCGTCTTCGCTGCCGAACATGAATTCCGCCAGCGCTTTCGCTAGTTCGGTTTTACCGACGCCGGTCGGCCCCAGGAACAAAAACGATCCAATCGGGCGTTTGGCATCTTTCAGGCCAACGCGGGCCGTTTTGACCGCCCGGCTGAGTGCGATTACGGCCTCTTCCTGGCCGATGATGCGTTCGTGCAGGTGTTCAACCATGCTGGCGTACTTGGTGCGCTCATCCTGGCCGAGTTTGCTCACTGGGATGCCAGTCATCTGCGCGGCGGCAAGAGTCACGTCCTCCGCATCTAAGACTGAGTCCGCGAGTTCTTGCCGGAACGCCAGATGAGTCTGGTTGTTCAGGCTCACCAGAGAGGCGGCACGGTGTAACAAATGCTGCGCGCTGAGCGGCAGGGGGATGCTGCCCATATAACGCCGGGCAAGCTGCGCGGCGACTTTGAGCGCTTCGTCTTGCACTTCGATGTTATAGTCGGCGGCGAGATGCGGCGCGTGGACCTTCAAAATTTCGATGGTCTCGTCCGTGTCAGTGGGCGGAACGTGCAAAAGCTGGGCATTTTCGATAATGGCATTGATACCGCGCAGCCGCTCATCCCAAAACGCCTGGGTGGTCGAGCCGATGATCACGGTGTCTTTGCCCAAAAAGGCTTTTTGAAGCACCGGCCCGATTTTGGGGAACTCGGCTTTCAGCGTTCCGCCGAAAAAGCGGTGAATATGCGGGATAAACAGAATGCCACCTTTGGCGCGCTGCAACCCACTGATGACCGCTTTTTCCTGCTGATCAATCAGGGCGCGTTCATCGATCTGAACGAGGTTGCTCAGACCCTTCGGCCCCTTGCCCTCGGCGATCAACAGCGCCAGGCTGTAGGCCAGGGCGCGTTTGCCGACGCCATCCGGCCCCACCAAAATTACATGGCGGTGGACGGTCTGGCCGAGCATCTGGATCAGTTCGCGCAGCAGCCCCTCACGAAAATGGACCGCTTGCAGATTGCCCGCCTGGGCAGCGGCCACCATATCGGCGCTGGAGTCGGTCTGGGTGCGCTGCATCACAGCGGTGCTGGTCGCGGCGGTGGT
>JACRBK010000069.1 GCA_016234525.1 Chloroflexota bacterium | reverse complement strand
GTCGCCTCGCGGCGTTCTGCCCTCTCCATTTTTAGGCTGGGCTTACGTCTCTGGTCTCGTTGGCGAGGCCATGTGCATTCCTTTTTGGCCACCTTGACCTCGCCTTATTTACGTTTTGTTGATTCTGATCCCCCTTCCCTTAAAACTGTCGGTCTATGAACCAACCGAGTTGGAGAGGGGACCGCAGCCGAGCAGATTTTCGTAGGGAAAACGGCGCCGCCGCGCCCGGTTTTCCCCTCTCCACCAGCGCAGCGCAGTGGGGAGGGGATACAGGGGTGGGGCTAATCTGGGCTGAACTTGATGCATATGGGGCAGGACAATGTACTTTGAGAAAATAATCTGGTTATATTGAGGGTAAAAGTCAAAAACGGCCCGGCACGATATTGGACAGTTCAACGGCGGTTTGTTCGATGTCGGCAAAACAATTCTCTGGGTTGATATGATAAATCAACCCTTCTTTGTCCCTACTGACCAAGCTGGCCCAGCGCGGCATCGGCGGCGGTTTCAGCGGACGCCCCCTCTAAAACAGCCGCGAGGCCCGTTTGCAGCGCTTCGGCTGCGCCACCCGTGCGTTGAGTGTCGGGGATCAGTTCGGCAGCGGCGACCAACCCCTGCGCAAACTGGGCATAATCTTGATCTTCCCATAAACGCAGGGCGCGTTTTTGGGAGGGCAGAATACCAAAGGCTTCACTGAACAGGCTTTGCTCGCTGATACGCATCATCCACGAGAGAAAGGCACGCGCGCGAGTCTGGCGATCCGGGTCTTGGGTGGTCAGCACCCACACCCACCCGTCGAGCGCTGTGACCGGCGAGCCACTTTCTGTCGGAATCGGAGTAACGCCGACGTTGTGCAGGCTGCTCTTGCGCCGGAGATAGGTGGCTGAATCCACCGCCGCCATATCAATGCCAGTGGAGACAAACGAATCCCAATAACCATCAACGTCGGCATAATTGAGTAGGGAGGGATCAAAGATTCCCGCTTCGACGGCTTTGGCATAATAATCCAGGACGGTTACCAGCGCCGGGCGATCTAGCACCGAACTCCCACTGTCATCCACCAGGCGTCCCCCGGCGGCGCGATATTGCAGCAGTAAGGTCCAGTTGCCCGAAAGCGCCCCCGCCGGGAACAAATAGACCGGCTGCTGCTCCAAAACGCCCGCAAAGGTGAGCGGTACCTGCTCGGAGGGCGAGATACGATACACGTTATGGTAGATGTTGAGCGTATAAGGCAGGCCGTACAACACGCCGTCAATCTCACCCAGCGCGCGCGTACCGGGCAGCAGATCCCCCATCAGATCAGGCGGCAGCCAGTTTTCGAGCGGGACGATCAGTCCTTCGGTCGCGGCGGTGACCATATCCGCGCGGCGCATCAGGGTAAGATCGGGCATCGCTGACGGGGCCACCGGCGAAGCCGTGCGCAGCGTGGGCAAAATTCCGCCCA
Source organism: Chloroflexota bacterium (assembly GCA_016234525.1). Taxonomy (GTDB): domain Bacteria; phylum Chloroflexota; class Anaerolineae; order Aggregatilineales; family Aggregatilineaceae; genus JACRBK01. The sequence goes on along the minus strand of JACRBK010000069.1, from coordinate 4,077 downwards.
TGCCGTTGGTGCGTTTGCGGCGGACTTCTAACACATAACTGGTATACGTCAACCGAAAATCTTCAAACTGGGCCAGCAGCACATTTTCGGCGGCGCCCGCGTCTTGCGGATACAGTTCTTCGGGCCACCACACGCGCACCGACACCGCTTGCAGCGCGGCTTGCGCGTTAGGGGTTGGTGTAGCGGCTTCCAGGCCGCGTTCCAGGCTCAACCCGCGTGAAGCGGGCAGCACGCTGCTGCCTTCGGGAAGCGGCGCAGTGGGGGTTTCCTCCACGATCACCGGAGTCTCGACCAGTTCGCCCGCACAGGCCGACAGGCCAAGCGCCAACACCATGCCAATCATCGTGAGGAAACCGGATTGCCGCATTATTTCATGTCCCGCATCACACGATCTACCATCTGGTCGAGGGTGTCAAGATTCTCCACCGTCAGATCGGGATCGGGGATATTGATTCCGAAGGTTTCTTCGACATAGACACCGAACAGGGCCAATGAGAACGAGTCGATCAAACCGCCCCGGATCATCGACTCATCATCTTTGAGATTATATTTCGGCATACGGATCATATCTTTGAGGACAAATGTCCTGATTGCAGCTTTGAGTTCGTTTCGATCCATGAGTTTCCCTGAGCATAAGACAAAACGATAGGCAGGTTGTTTGCACCCCACGCCAGCAGACACCAGTCTATCTAGACCCGGCAGAAATGCAAACAATTAATCATTGAGGAAAGTGTTGAGAAAGTGAGGCAAGTGGGTCAAACATTGGCGGAGGGGGTGGGATTCGAACCCACGGTAACGCGGTGCGCTACAACGGTTTTCGAGACCGTCCCATTCAACCACTCTGGCACCCCTCCGAATGGACAAGCTATGCAGTTATTATTTTTGGCCTTCAGCACGCAGCCCCGCGAAAAACTGGCGGATCGCGGCGGCGCATTCTTCAGCCAACACCCCGCTTTCCACCTCGACGTGGTGGTTAAGCTGCGGGTGGTGCAGCAGGTCGATCACACTGCCCCCCGCCCCGGCTTTAGGATCAATGGTCCCGAACACCAGATGAGGAAGCCGCGCCAATACCATCGCCCCGGCGCACATAGCGCATGGTTCGAGCGTGCAGTATAGTGTCACGTTTTCCAGCCGCCAGTGGCCGATTACATGAGAGGCTGCACGAATGGCGAGTAATTCAGCGTGAGCGGTGGGATCCCCATCGATTTCACGCCGGTTGTGCGCCTGCGCGATCACCCTGCTTTCCAACACGGCAACGGCCCCAATCGGCACATCGCCATGTTCGGCGGCGCGGCGGGCTTCGTCAAGCGCCAGTCGCATCCAATGCAGGTGATCCATCACGCGGGCATTATATCATGCGCCGAATCAGAGTGGAAGAGGCAATTAACATGGCTTAACCGCTAGCTACTCGTTGGTTTTGTGCGGGCGATGCTTGCGACACCCTGCTCCTGCAATTTAGGCGGTGTTCGCCAGCGGTGGTTAAAACATCGACAACTGCCGTCCCGCATCGGGCGGTTCGGGCGCGGGCGGCTCTTCCGGCGAGGTTTCTTCGATATCCTCTTCCAGTTCCATTTCGACATAGGCTTCGGCGCTGATCTCATCGTCCGGTTCGATCACAACCGCCGCTGTTTGATCGGCCTGATCTGGCGCTTCAGGTTCGGCTTCCGGCTCATCTTCCGAGACTAACGGGCCGAGCGCGTTCGCCTGGCGCAAGAGTTCATCGAGATCGTGTTCCGTCAGCCCGGTGTGAAGCAGCACGGCGCGCAGCGTCGGCTCGGTGACAGCGTCACGAGCGCGCACCACATGGATATAATGAGCGCGCAAACACGCCTGCCAGTCTTCGAAAAATGGCCCGCGCGAATCTACCGGCTGTCCAACCATAACGTTATTCCTCTTGCACTTCGTCGTCAGTACTCGCCCAGGCCGGGCGATAACCTTCGATCACTAACATTCCCTCTTTGAGCAGACGTATGATAGTGCTGCGTGTCAGGTTTGCCAGGGTTTCCCGCGATCCCACACGGGTATAAATCAGCCCACTTTGCGTCCATTTGACAAATTCGACACGCATTCCGCCAAGCCAGAGTTGAGTGGAGGGTTGTTCGCTCACGCCGCGTTCCTTCTAAAATGTTTCGCCCGTTATCATGATAAATCAGATTATAGCCTGCATCAGTCCGGTTACGTAATAGTTAAACTGCCGCACTGAGCAAGCCCATGGCTCCTCCAAACAGCACAATCCAGACGGAGGAGGGGCGAAAAAAAACCACCAGCACGGCGGCGGCAGCCCCAACGGCCAGTGTGTAGAGGTCAGGGAAAGCCGCCCGCGCCAGTTCCCAGGTGACAGCCGCCATCAGCCCCAGCGCCGCGACGTTCACCCCATCGAGGAAACTGCCCGCCCACACCGAACGCCGGATGCGCGGAATCAGCGGGTTGCTGATCGCCACGATCACAAACGCGGGCAGATAGATCGCCACGGTCGCGATCAACGCCCCCGGCACACCGTCGAGCAAATAGCCAACAAAGGTCGCCGAGGTGGACAGCGGGCCAGGGGTCATTTGCCCAATGGCGATAGCATCGACAAGCTGTTGTTCGGTCAGCCAGTGATTATTTTCGACCAGATCGGCGTGCATAAAGGCGAATAACACATAACCGGATCCATAAAGCAGCGCGCCGATCTTCAAAAAGATCAACGCCAGTTTTAACAGGCTGTAGCCTGCCGCCGGAGCCGTCACCGAAGCCGCCGGAATCGCGAGTCCTGATCCCAACAACGGCAGCGGCAAAAGCAGCCGCCCGCGCAGCCGGGCTGCGTTTTGCGCCAGCATGACAGCCATTCCGCCGCCGATCAGCAAAAGCACAAAGTTGATGCGAGCGAAATACAGCAGCAGCACCGTGATCCCGATCACAGCCGTCAGCCGCCCCTTGACCGCTTTTTGGCCCAGGCTCCACAGCGCTACCAGCACCAGGGGGATGATAACCGGCTTGATACCATACATCAACCACTCGGCGGCGGGCGTTGTGCCGTATTCCACGTACATCCACGCGAGAGCCAGCACGATCAGCATCGCCGGAGCCACAAACGCGATCCCGCCTGCGAGCAGCCCCCACACGCCTGCCCGCACAAACCCGATATGCATCGCCATTTCGCTGGAATTAGGGCCGGGGATCAAATTTGTCGCACCCAGCAGATCGAGAAAATGCTGCTCATCGATCCATTTACGCCGCTCCACCAGTTCGTGACGCATCATCGCAATATGCGCCGCCGGGCCGCCAAAGGCCGTCACGCCAATGCGTAAAAAGGTCAAAAAAACGTCGATGACAACAGACCGCGTCGGGCGTGCCGTCGAGCCTGGAATCGGTTGGGTCATGGGCATAGAAAATATAGTGGGAAGGCAGACAGCGCTCCGTTTTTAGCCCCACCCCTATGTCCCCTCCCCACTGCGCTGCGCTGGTGGAGAGGGGAAAAACAAACCCGGTGGATTATCAGGGCGAGGCCGAATTAAAACAGGGCGCAGCGGCGCCGCACCCCTACAAAATCGGGCAGGGCAATGCACTTTGAGAAAACAATCAGGTTATGTTGAGGGGAGAAGTCAAAAACGGCCTCACCCCCTACCCCCTCTCCAACCGAGTTGGAGAGGGGACCGCCGCCGAGCAGGTTGGTGTAGGGGCGCCGCTTGCTGCGCCCTGCTTTTAGCCGCATCACCTGATTAAATAGTAAAAGTGCATAACCCTGCCCTACCAAAACCTGTCAACTTGTTTTTGCTGACGGCTGAACGCTGAATGCTGATAGCTGTTTTACAGCTTTTCAACGCCGCTGCCCGCGCACGCCTGAGTGACATACAGTTCGGGCTTAAGGCCGGTCCGCGCGGTGTAAGCCGGGACAACTGCCTGCACAAACGCCTCAACCGCGCTGTTTTCAACCAGGGCCACCGCGCACCCGCCGAACCCTGCCCCGGTCATACGCGCGCCGTAACAGCCGGGCTGGGCATTGGCGATCTCGGAGATCACGTCGAGTTCGGTGCAGCTTACTTGATAGTCGTCGCGCAGGCTGATATGGCTTTGGCGCAGCAGTTGGCCCGCTTC
>JACRBK010000550.1 GCA_016234525.1 Chloroflexota bacterium | reverse complement strand
GTCGTATTTAAAGTAGTCATGCGTTCCCCTCATCGTCTGCCGGGTGATCCGCGTGGTTTTCATCGTGGGTTTCGATGTGATCCCACCCGGTAATCATAGACTGGATGCCCGCCGCAGGCGTATGCCCGGCGGTGGTCGTCAGATAGACATGCGCGACAATAAACGTCGCAAACGTCCAGGCGATCAGCGTGTGCAGCGGGGCCAAAAACGGCAGCCCGCCCAACTGATCGGCGAGATCGGGCCAGGTTTGCGCGCCCCACATCATCGCCCCGGTGATGATCTGCCCCGGCAGCAGAATATTCAGAATCGCCAGATAGGTTAGCTGCTGCAAGGGGTTCATCTTACGATCCGGCGTCTTTTGCATCGGGTGAGGATCGCCGTTGAAAATACCGCGTGCATAATAGATGGCCTGCGCGAACGACTGCCCGAAGAATCCGTGCGGCTCCGGCAAAAACTGCCGAATCTGGCCGCTCGCCAGATGATAAAACAGCGCCAACCCCGCGTTGATCACCAGGATCGCCGCCAGGATGTTATGCACCAGCACCACGCCGGAGAAACTGAACGCGCCGAACAAATCTGGCTTGTGGATGATCAGCCCGGTCAGGATCAGCAGCATGATCACGGCGGTTTGCAGCCAATGCCACTGCCGCTCATACAACGAATACATATATTCGCGGCGTAAGCTCACTTCACGCGGCGCGCGGCGGCGGGCCGAACGGTAACGCAGGCCGCTGTGCGCCGTCACGCCGAACAACGTCCCGACGAACATCAGCGCGCCCAAACCATCCACCCAGCTTACATTATCGTGGCCGAAAATATACAGGTCGGTGGGGGCCTTGCCGCTGCGCGGCTGGTAGGTCAATCTGCCGCCATCGGCTTTCAATTCTCCATTGATGACCGTCGAGGAATTGCTCACAAACACCGGCATCACCCCGTTCGGGATACGATCCGAAAGTTCGATGGAGTCGTTCACCCGTGAATCTTCGCTGTGGCACGCCTGACAGTCTTTGATCGCCCAGGAGCCGTCGGTCACATTGTGGTTGATGCTGTAAGGGCGAATATCGCCCATGATGCGCGGGTTATCCAACCCCAACGCCGCCAGCCGCCCGGCAATCAAATCAGTTTTCGCCTGCGTATCGATCACCAGTTCCGCATCGTCTAGCGCCCCGTCGCCGTTGGTGTCGAACCCGTCCAGAATCTCAGCGGGATAAGTATCACCGTCTAACCAGGCCGCTTGCAGATCACGGTAGGCCACCGGGCGCGCCGGATCGCCCGCCACCCAATACCACGAGGTAATCATGTTATAGGGCGAAAGTGAGGTGGAGCCGTCTTTGTTTTCGCGCGGGAGCAGCACCGGCTGATAACTCTTGATCAGCGTGTCCGCAAAAGTCGCACCTGTCGTTTGGCTGTCCACGCCCCGGCATTCGGTGAACGGTTTGCCGTCGGTGCGTAAAACCGTCCAGTCATTCGTCTGGCGAGAGGGCGCGTACAGTTCGGGAATATGGCAGGTTTCACAGCTTAGCGCGCTCATATGCCGGTCAGCATACGGCAGCCAGTCGTGATCCGGCCCGGTATCGTGGCAGGTTTCGCAGCGCCGGATCGTGTTATCAAACTCGGAGGCGAGATCACCCTGTGGGCTGCTGCCTTTGGCGAACTGGTGCAGCGGGCGGTAAAGGTATTCGCTCAGATCAATCCTGCGCGGATCAAACAGCAGATGATCGGGGCGGCTTTCGTCGTCCTCGCGGTAGTAAATGGGATTGTTCAGCGCATAATGGCAGTCGGTACACGAGACAACGCGCTCCGCATGAACATCATACGAACGCCCCAAATCTTCTTTGCCACTCAGATTTACCCCGGTATCGGCCAAACGCTGCGGCGAGAAAATCTGCCCGGTGGTGATCGTGCTCCACTGAGTTGGCTCGCAGCCTTCGAGCACCAGCGGCGTCTGCGCTTCCGCCTGTACCAGCCCATGACACGCGCCGCAGTTGGTCGAAGTCGGGTCTTGAATGATCAGTTGGCCTTCGATCAATTCGCCTTCAGTGGTGAACGCTGCGGGGTTCCACAACCATTCGCCTTCGATTTGATCCACGACGCCTGTTCCGATCAGGGTTGCGGTGTTGGCCCATCCGAAATTCCCTGCTTGCAGTGCCTCAGTGCGCGCCGTGACATTGGGGGTTTCCATGTGGCACAAAAAGCAGCTCATCTCGACTACGCCGGATTCTTGCCAGTCCCAGGCGGAAAGTTCACCGTCTGCGCCGATAATGCTGGTTTCCAGCGTGAGCGAGTCGCTCTCTAACGCCGTCAGGGGGTCGCCGCTGCGTGATGTTTGCGCCGGGCCGCCGCCTGCGTGCCGCGATCCGTACACTTGCAGCCATTCAGCGGTGGTCAGATCGGGGTGCGGATCGCCTTCGGGCGAGAGATAACGATAGGTGAGCGGATTCCATTCCCCAAAGATGCCATTGCTAAAATCCCAGGGCAGGCCGGTTGCCGCCTGTCCGGGCGTGGTGAGCGTGCTCAAGCCCACATCAGAATGAAAACTGTGCTGTTCGATAAACGCCGTATCGTGACACGCGCCGCAGGTTTGCATGGTCGAAACTGGCTTGCCGCTGTCGAGCACGTTCACCCCGTCTTCATCCAACAGGGAGAAAGTCGGATGCAGCACCGGCCCTTCTTGCGCTTCGGCCCGCTGCGCTACCGAAATCCACAGCGCCGCGCCGATCAGCAGCACGGCCAACGAAAACAGGAACTTGATCGTAAGTCTTTTGAAGTTTAGCGGGTTCATTTACTTCTCCACCAGCACCTGACTGGTCCGCCCACCCCACCGCATAGGATCGCCGTAATAACCCAGCGCGGGCCAATCCATCCGCCCGTTGTCGCTGTGACAGTCGGCACATTGCAGCGCCTGATCTGCCGGAACCACCATGTGGCTGAGCGTCCAATACATCTCGGTTTCGGCAAAACCATACTCGCCGCTGTAGTCCAGACCGACGGCATCCATTCCTAACTGCGCCGCCTGATCCCAATCGAACACGTCCCAATATCCACCCTCCCCGACCGTTTGGGGCTGAATCAGGTAATTATTGACCGTGTCGTAAATCTGTTTGGCGTAGTGGATTTTGAACGGGAAGATTTTGGCCTCAGGATCGCGGATGTCACCGGCTGGCATATTCATCACGGTGGGCTGCGTGGGATCAATCACATCGCCGAGCAGGTAGCGCGACGCCAACACGCCGTTATACCACGTGTATTCCGGCATGATATCGCTTTCATAGATAAAACTGCCCTTGATCTTCAAATATTCGTGGGTGTTTTCCGCTATATCTTGCCCGGCAGTGGACCAGTCCCAATACACTTTGGTTGGCTCACGAGTCGCCCCGGCGGGGACATGGCAGGTCTGGCACGCGACAGAGTCCAGATGGGCCGCGATACGCGAATCGTCATGAATGATCGCCGCGTCGTGACAGTCGGTGCAGTACACCTGATTGGAGTTGTCCACACTGACCGAGATCGCGCGCCCGCTGATCTCGTGATCGTGCGTCTGGTGGCAGTCGGTACACTCAAAATCGAAGCGCCCCATGTGAACGTCCTGCTCTTCGCTGGGGAAATACAGGCTGGTGTCCATATCACCGTGTTTTACGGCGTTACCGCCGCCGCCATTAAAATGACAGCCGCCGCAGTTCTCGCGCGTCGGCAGACCGACACTCTCCGCCACCGCCAACAGGTCTACCCCTTCGGCAGGCAGTCCTGAGGTGCCTTTGGCGTATATGCCGCTCTGATCGTGGCACACCAGGCAGTCCACATTCGCTTCGACGGTAAAATCAAATTCGGCATCGTCCCAGCCATACCCGGCATGACACTTGGTGCAGCCTGGCCAGTTGGATTGGATGCCGATACAAAAATTATTGAGGACGTTTTTCTTGCCTGTCGATACTGGTTCTTCGCTCCACGATACGGTGGCGGGGGGAGCCTGCCAGGTCCAGTGATTGGTTTTCATCACCTGTTGGGCCGCGTTCGGGTGACAGTCGAGACAGGCCAACGTGACTTCGCTGCCGGTAGTGAATGGGCCATCAAACAGATCGGCATGGCTGGTGTGTTCGGGATCATCTTTCACAGTAGCCCAGGGATTGTCCTGTGCTTCGGCTTCAGGCCGCAGCGCCAGCACCACCGGGATCAGGATGATCAGGCCCGTGAACAACAGGCCAAAAATCCAGATGTATTTAAAGTCCTTCATAGAGTCTAAGTTGCCTTCCTTTCTGTTTTTGGGGAGAAAAAATTATTCCAGTTTTCCGGTCTGATCTTCTAAAACGGTGCGCATCAACTGGCGCATCAGATCAAGGATTTGCAGCACCAGCGGATTCGCCAGGCTGTAAGTCACTGTCACACCGCTGCGTTCGGCGTTCACGATGCCGCGCTGGCGCAAAATCGCCAGGTGGCGCGAGATGGTCGGCTGCGGCGTATTGAGCAGCGCCGCCAGATCGGTCACATTGCAGGGATTGTCGCTGAGCGCATAAAGAATCTGGATGCGTTTGGGGTCGCTCACTGCCTGACAGATATTGTTGTGCAGCAGTTGAATTTCATCGTGAGGGATGATAGGCATGACACTTTACCTTCCGCATTTATTCGTATATCCGAATATATGCAAAAGATAAATCTATCCTGCCCGTTTGTCGCGTGGGGAGAAGCACCGAATCCGTGTGATTTTTATCACATTCCCGCTTGATTGATTCAGCAGAACAGTGGGGATCGCAGTACAATGAAAACCGATGAGAGAGGAGAAATCGGTGATGATGATCAAGCTCAAACGCAAAGTAAAAAATGAGGAAAAACGCAAGCGCCAGCCCCAAACGATGCTGGATCGTCCGAGATCGCCTATCGCGCCCAGGTGGATCAAGCTGGCGCTGCTCATTATGCTGGTGCAGGTTTTGTTCTTGGCGCGCGTACCGCACAAAGCCCTCGCCGGGTATTATTGTGAACGTGGCTGGACCTTGTATACGGACAAGAGCTATCAGCCCGCAATCAAAAACTATTCGCGCTCGCTGGACCTCGATCCCGATTCAGCCCGGTGTTACCAGCGGCGGGCGATGGCTTATGCCGCTGATAAACAGTTCGATCTCGCCCTGAACGATTATGAGCGCTCTATCGAACTGGACCCTGATCGCGCCGATCCGTATGACTGGCGCGCCAGTCTCTATCTGTGGATGGGCGAGCCGGACAAAGCCATCGCGGATTATGACCGGGCTATTGAGTTAAAACCCGATCAGGCGCATCCGTATTTTATGCGCGGCACAGCTTACGCCTGGAAACATGAGCAGGACCCCGCCAT
>JACRBK010000068.1 GCA_016234525.1 Chloroflexota bacterium | reverse complement strand
TCAAAGGGCTGACCTATGCCGATCCTCCTGGCCCATTGGTGCATGAACTCACTTATGAAACCGAGCCGGTGATGCTGGTCGGTCACAACCCATTCATGGAAGATTTAACGGCCCTGATGTTAACCGGCAGCGACGAAAAAACGCCCGTCTCGTTTGGCACATCCAGCACGGCCTGCCTGGAACTGTCCGGCAATCAGTGGGTACTCAAATGGGTGCTGCACCGCGAATTGATTCCCGACGGCGAAAAAGACTAGAGGATAACGCGGAATCACTCCCGCACGATCAGCCACACCCCTATGAATAAGACCACGATCCCGATCAAACGCGGGAGATCGAGATGGCGTTCGTCTGCGCCCAACCAGCCGAAATGATCCAGAATCGCGGCCAGGGTAAGCTGCCCGGCGACGATCAGCGTGACCGTAGCGGCGACCCCTACACGCGGGATCGCGTAACTGAGCGCCACAATGATCACCAAGCCGAATGCCCCGGAGAACATCGCATACCAGGGAACACTGCGCCACTGTCCCAGGTTGCCGCCGCCGCGCAGCAGCAGCGGAACGCCGATGATCAGCGCGCCGCCCAGGTGTACAATAAAGATGCTCTCCATGACCCCGATCTTCTCTGTGATCACGCTGGAAAGCGGCCCCTGTAACCCAACGGCGATTCCGCCCAATAGACCCAAGACGATGACCAGCACAATAGCAGGCATGTGGCGCTCCTTTGGTTAGCTACGATAATCCTATGATGAGATTAGCGCACGATGGGCGGTGATCCCAAAAGCGATTCTCATGCAACGTTTAACCCACGTCTATCGTGTGGCGCGATTCGCTTGATATAATTAAGGTTATGGACAAGAATCGCTTTTCGCAGTTTGAAGAACGTATCCAGGCGCTCGTCGAGGGAGGCTTTGCGCGCCTGTTCGCCGGGCGATTGCAGCCGCGTGAAGTCGCACTGCGCCTGGCGCGGGCGATGGAAGACACCGCCGATGTAGATGATATGGGCAATCTGTGCGCGCCGAATCGTTATGCTGTGCATTTGCACCCGGATGATCATGCCGCGCTGCTCGAAACGCAGCCCGATCTCGCCGCGACGCTGGCGAAACACCTGATCGCGTTAGCGCACGAGAGTGAGCTGTATCTCGACGTGCCGCCCGAAGTAGACTTGGTGGCGGATAATGCCGTCACCCTGCACGCCGTCACAGTCCAGGCACAGCACGCGCCGTATGTGCGCCAGGCCACCGATGTCATGCGTGCCACCGACCCCGACGAGATCGTTTCTATAGCAGATTCTCCGGCCATGCCGGCGGCGTTTCTGGTATTGGATAGAGATCGTTATGTGCCGCTGGCGCGTACCGTGACCAACATCGGGCGGCGGCGCGATAACCATATTGTGCTCGATGACCGGCGGGTGAGCCGTCATCACGGCCAGCTTCGTTTCCGGTTCGGCCAGTTTGTGCTGTATGATCTCGCCAGCCGGGGTGGAACCTTCGTCAACAATACGCGCATCTCAGAATGTGTGCTGCGTTCGGGGGATGTGATCTCACTGGCGGGGGTGCAGGTAGTGTTTATGATTGATGACCAACCGGCGGGGCGGTCTTTAACGGCCACCGATACGCAGGTGATTGTCATCAAAAATGATGATGCGGAGGGTGGAGTCTCTTGAGCCTGGATGCGACTCTATTAATGCTGCGCGTGATCAGCGGCGGTCTGCTGTTGGTGTTTATGGGCGCAGTGTTTGTCGTGTTGTGGCGCGATTACCGCGCTGCCGCCGGGACTGTCGAGCGCGGTCAGCGAGAATATGGGCGGCTGGTGGTGATTCGTAACACGAATGACGAGGTGGGACACCACTACCCGCTGCTGCCGATCACCAGCCTGGGGCGCAGCCCATCAAATACGATTGTGTTAGAGGAGCCATTTTGCAGCCAGGAACACGCCTTGATCATGCGGCGCAGCGGTCAATGGTGGCTGGAAGATCGACGCAGCAGCAACGGCACGCTGCTGAATGGCGATCCGGTCAATGAGCCGGTGGTGGTATCATCCGGCGATGTGATTGGGATCGGACGTTTGATGTTGAAAATAGAATTAGATCAGTGATCCCCATTTATTTTTGAACCCAGGAGATTTTATTGATGGCCTCACAAGGAATCATGATTCGCCCGTTTATGCCTGCCGATATGGGTGTGTGTACTGAAGTCGAAAAAGCAGTCTATGGCAGCGCCACCTTCCGGCCTATCGTCTTCCGCCAGTTGTACGATCTCTCGCCGTCGCTGTTGTGGGTCGCGCATGACGGCGCGAAGGTGATCGGTCATGTCTGCGGCGCGATTTCTGAAGGCGGACAGGTGGGGTGGATGTTGAACCTGGCTGTGCTGGCCCATTACCGGCGGCAGGGGATCGGTGAGCGGCTGCTGCGTACCGAACTGGACGCGCTGTGGAAGGCGGGCGCGCAGTTGATCAAAACGACGGCGGATGTACAGAATCACTCGACTATGAAACTTTATGAAAAACTTGGTTTTCGTCGCACCGGGACGGAACTGAATTATTATGGTGACGGCCTGGACTGCGTAATTTTTGAACTGCATCGGGGGGAGTAAACCAACAATGGATCTTGGATTGAAAAACGCAAAGGTATTGGTCGCCGCCAGCAGCAGCGGTTTGGGCGCGGCGACGGCGCGGCAGTTCAGCCTGGAAGGCGCGAATGTGGTGATCAATGGGCGAGACGCGGCCCGGTTGAACGCCACTGCCGAAGCAATCCGCCAGGAGTCGGGCGGCAAAGTGATCGCGCTGGTGGGCGATGTCACCGACCCCGCGTTGATCTCTGTGCTGGTCGAACGCGCCGCCGCCGAATTGGGCGGGCTGGATATTTTGGTGACGAACGCGGGCGGACCACCGCCGGGCAATTTTGATACCACCGCGCCCGAAGCCTGGGAGAGCGCTTTTCAGCTCACGGTGATGAGTACGGTCCATCTGATCCGCGCCGCGCTGCCCTATCTGCGCGAGAGTCACCGCGCCGCGATCCTGACGGTGACTTCGGTCTCGGTGAAAGAGCCGATTGATAACCTGATTCTCTCGAACAGCCTGCG
>JACRBK010000547.1 GCA_016234525.1 Chloroflexota bacterium | reverse complement strand
CGATCAACACAAACCACACCTGTTCCAAATAAGGAGCCAGCGCCGCCAGGGCGACAAATCCGACGATGGTCCCATGCAGCGCCAGCGCGGTCCACGCCTTGCCTTTACGTGATACCAGCCAGTTCGACTGAAGCACATAATCGGCGAGCATATGGGCAAACATCAGGTGCGGGATCATAGTGGGTTAGGGCGGTCTGTGATACACTTAGCGACGATTCGCAACTACATTCTATCACTGGTTGTCAGGGGGGCAACTTGCCAGGACCGTCCTTTGTTTTCAGCTTCATTCTTGCCACACTGTACGGCGCAGCGTTTCACCTGGTCAGTGGGGGTGATGCGCGGCGGCTGGCATTGTTTTTATTGGCGGCCTGGCTGGGTTTTGCATTAGGGCATGGTTTTGGAGAAGTCGTGCATGTCACGCTGTTAGACATCGGGCCGCTGCACATGCTCCCGGCGACAGTCGGGGCATGGTTGGCGCTGGTCGTCGCGCGTATACTCACGCGCCCGCCCGCCCGCCAGTCTGCGCGTTCAAAATAGAGGGGACACAACCGTTTATGGCCGATCAATCGCAAAATGTACCGACCACGCCGCCTGATCCGCAGCCAGACGCCAAAAAAGGCCGCTCGGTGGCCTTTTGGGCGATGGTCGTTCCGGCGGGCCTGGTCATCGTGTTTTTGTTGGCGCTGATCATCGCCGTTGTGGTGGCGGTTGCTATTGATTCTCATGCCGCCGCCAACTGGATTTCAATTTTTCGCGATCTGTTTATCATTGTACTGGCGATGGAAGGTATGATCATGGGCGTAGCCCTGATCGTGCTGGTCGTGCAGTTGAGTGCCTTGATCAATCTGCTGCAAAACGAGATCAAACCGATTGTCGATAACGCCAACGAAACCGTCACGACAGTGCGCGGCACGGCCCAGTTTATGAGCGAAAATGTGGTCGAGCCGGTGGTCAAGTTTGGCGCACTGGCGGCAGGGATCGGCGGTATATTGCGCGAAGTGCTGGCGATCCGCCGCACAGTGCGCAAGGCGGGCAAAGATGGCGGGGGATAACATGCCAAAATCTGAACAGGGTGATGAGACTTTCAATTTTGTTGCGGGCTTGATCCTGGGTTTTATCATGAGTGCGCCGATTGCCGCGTGGTTGTCACCGCACAGCGGACCCGAAGTGCGGCACAGCATCGTGCAGCGTGGACGGATCGTGCGCCGCCGCGTGGAGCAGACGATCCGCAAACCGCTCGAACTTGCCCAGGACCAGATCACGCAGTTACGCGGCGATTCGGTGCAAGACGCGCTGGACGAGGGCAAAGCCATCGCCGCCCAGCAGCACCAATAATATTTTAATGCGTTTTGTTCGGCTGCTTTCGGGAGGGAAGCAATAATGGGAAATGTACTGTATGTGGCGAACTTTGAGCCAGGCATCTCTGAGGATGAATTACGCGCCCTTTTCGCCGAATATGGCGAAGTGTCCTTAGTCAGCCTGGAAGTCGAAGAAAAAACGGGGCAGACGTATGCGCTGATCCAGATGGTGACGGAGAAAATCGCCACGAAAGCCTATAACGGGCTGAATGGGTATCTCTTAAACGATCACCGTCTGGCGGTGAGTTATCCAGAGGTCGATCTCAGCCGCGAATTAACGGCGAAAAACCGTAAGGTGATCGAGGATATTGTTCAGACTCTGGGCGAAAGTGATGAAACCCCACTGCGGCAGATCGAGGCGATTGTGCGCCTGTGCGGGGCGACCTTTGCCCAGGCGATCTTACAAGAGTCACTCGATATTGACGCCGGAGCCGGGCTAACCACCACCGAAGGCACACAGCGGCGCACCAAAGGCGGCGTATTTTTTTATTTGTGCCGCTACCGGATGTCGCAGCCGGTACGGCGGATTGTCTATAACCGCAAAGGCAAAATGCCGGAGGAAGCATAGGCATGAGGGATTTTGATTTTTGGCAGCGGTGGTTGGTCAGTATCTCACTGCTGATCGTGGTATTTGGCGTGATGATGGCGGTGTTGGGTGGGACGGCAGCCTTTGATATTATCGATAACCAGATAAACACGGTTTATTGGGATGTCGAAGGTTTGGACTCCGACACGGAAGAGTTTCAACAGTGGGTGTACGGCGTGATGGGTGCAACGATGGCGGGCTGGGGTGTCATGATGAGTCTGGTCGCGCGCGTCCCCTTCCAGCGCAAAGAACGCTGGGCGTGGCGAGCCACTGCTTACAGCGTCGGCCTGTGGTTTCTGATCGATTCTTATGTGTCGCTGTCTACCGCCAATTATTTCAACGAATTGGCGGTGAATGTTCCCCTGCTGGTGCTGATCGTGCTGCCGCTGTGGTTCACCCGGCACGAGTTCAAATAACCCGATGGTTGTTTCGCACGTGCGCTTCAACCGACGCCGGGAGATCGTTATTTCTGGTTGCACATGGATTTGTGAGCGAAGAGTCCTCACAGCAAAAAATATGGGCGGGGTAAGCCCCGCCCTATTAATATATATGAGTTTTTCCTCTCGTTATTTATATTCAATCTTGATCGTGACCCAGCTACTCCAAGGGCCATAGGAGGAGCCAGCATACCCGCGTACACGCCATTGTGTTGTTCCTGCTGGTAAACTACTCGAGTTTAAACGACTGAGATTGATCTGACAACGGTATCCCCAGGGAGAAACGTTCCACCAGCAGTTCTGACCTGGTTTTCCAATAACAACTTTGTAGGTGATAAATTTCCCTTTGGAATTGTAGAACTGAACTTCGTGCCCTGCTGCGTTTGCTGCCATCTGCCATTTGAACGCAACAGATTTGTTTCCATTAACTTTTCCTGAATTAGGAGTAAGAGAAGTGACTTTCCCAATCATATTGACTAACTGATCAGAACTTGCAGAGGCCGTATAGATAGCCCCAAAAAGCATAAATACAGAGATAACGAAAGCAATCACCCTACGCCCGTTCATAATCGACTCCTTAATTAACGCGACAACATAAATTTATTATACAACTATGTTTTGTTAATACATATTGAATATTATGAAGAATTTATGAATTTTCATTCGTATCGATGCTGCTTAACAATTCTGTGGGATTCTAGAGTGAGAATTCTCTCTTTCTCTGCGTAACAGGGAAAGGGGGCAGGGGGATAGGGGTAAACCCAGAGCGCCGCCGCGCCGCGCCCCTACACAAACCCAGCGGGCTGCGGTCCCCTCTCCAACTGGGTTGGAGAGGGGGTAGGGGGTGAGGCCGCACTTCGTTTTTGCTGATTGCTGAAAGCTGACCGCTTATTTCGTTTTCTCCGCCAGCGCGTAAGCCTCCGGCAGACCGTCTAACACATCCCCGGCGGTGAGACTCGCCGCCGTTTCATAGGCTTGTTCGGCGCGCACGCCCGCCAGACCATGCAGCCACGCCCCGGTTAACGCTGCGTCGAAGGGGTCTAGTCCCTGAGCCAGCAGCCCGGTGATCGCCCCGGCGAGCACATCCCCCGTCCCGGCGCGAGCCAGTGCCGGAGTAGCGAACGGCTGAACAGCCGTGCGGCCATCCGGCGCAGCGATCACAGTGAATGCGCCTTTCAGCACGACCACACACTTCCATTCGGCGGCTTTTTGCTGTGCTAACGCGACCCGGTTTTTCTGTACTTCGTCGCGCTCGATCTTCGCCAGCCGCGCAAATTCGGCGGGGTGCGGCGTCAGGATCGTGTTGGGAGGGATCAGCGCGGTCCAGTTGTCCATGTCCGCCAGCAGATTCAGCCCATCCGCATCCAACACCAGCGGCGGCAGAGTGGTTGAATTATTGGCGTCGGCGGGTTTCTG
>JACRBK010000549.1 GCA_016234525.1 Chloroflexota bacterium | reverse complement strand
TAGAAGATTTCACCAACGTTTTCAATTTCGAAAAATCTTTTACCCAAAAAACTTGAAATGTGTTTTATAATAACCAGTTTGTGTTTTAGTTGGGGAAAAGGAAAGTCTATGCAGCAGCCAGCCGATTATCGGGACAGCACCATCAGTTGGCGGGTTCCCTACCGCACACCAGAATTGACGCTGGGGATTCGTAAACTGACCCAGGTCGAATATTGGGTCGGGATCATGATCACCCTGGTCCTGAGCGCCATCCCGCGCGTGTGGAGACTGGGCGGAACCGATATGTGGAGCGATGAAGTGTTAACCCTGCTGCGCGTGCGAACACCGCTGAGCGGGTCTGTTGATTCGGTGTTGACGGTGGGCAACCAGATGCCGTTTTATTATCTGGCGCTGCGCCTGATGCCCAACGCTGATCCGTTCTGGCTGCGGCTGCCGTCGCTGGTGTTAGGGCTGTTAGGCATTGTCTTGATCAGCCAGTTGTTTTCGCGCCTCTACGATAACCGCAGCCTGGGTTTATTGATGGGGGTTATGTTGGCGGTCAGTCCGATGCACATCATCCTCTCACGCACAGCGCGTTATTACACGCTGCTGCTGGTCTTGGCGTTGGTAGCGAGTTGGTGTTTTGTGGCTTTGATCCGTGGGCGCGGATCGCGCTGGACATGGGTGCTGCTGTGGGCGACCTGTTTCGCGGCCTATATGACGCATTATACGAGCCTCGTGCTGCCTGCCGCGCAGTTCGGCGTGCTGCTCGTCACGTGGCCCAATCTTAAACGGCTGGCATGGCGTTGGGCGGTTGTCCAGGCGGCGGCAGTCGTGCCGATGGTGCTTTGGATGATGATGGCCGTTGGGACGTATGAGGCCGACAGTTACCCCTATTTTATTCAGATGCCGTCGCTGATCGATCTGCCAATTTCGTATCTCAACCTGCTCACCGGATTCGAGGGGGTAGGGGGCTGGTATCTTGTGCCAGGGCTGGCGGCAGGCGCGATTGGGCTGTTGGCCGGAATACGGGTGGTGATGCGCCGCTGGAAAGTCGAGCCAGAAGTGGTGTATTGGGGCGCACTGGCGATTTCGCCGCTGGTGCTGTTTCTTCTGACGCATCTGGCCGGGGTGCAGTACCGGGATCGTTATTTTCTGGCCGGAATGCCGACGGTATTCTTCTTTTTCTTGCGCGGCCTGGATCATTATTCGCTGCGCGTCCGGCAGTTGATGATCGGTTTGGTGCTGCTCACATCGGGTTATCTGGCGGGCCACCTGTTTTGGAGCGGTGAGTATCAACGCACCGACTGGACCAACGTCACCCGTTTTATGAGCGAGCACTACCAACCGGGCGACAAGGTGTTGTTTGAGCGGCAGATTATCCGCGATGCGTTCACCTATTATTATGAGGGAGATCCGACCCTGCTCGAAGGCAGCGAACTGCTGCTGCATCACCCCGCGCCCGCCGCGATTCAGCAGAGCGCGGATCGGATCTGGGTGGTGTATCGTATCCGGCATGAAGATCTGCACCGGCAGGGCTGGGAACGAGGCCGCAGCCCATTCCAACGCGGGTTGGCCCCGATCTCCGATTGGCTGGCAGATCGCCGCGATCAGATACTCTGGACGGTCTATTTTGATGGGGTGTATATCTTCCTGCTGCCGGGGCAGGCGGGGTAAATTACCCCTGCGACAGCCGGAAAGCCCTGGATTTACCCCTATCCCCCCAACCCCCTTTCCCCGCTACGTAGAGAAAGGGGGAGAAAAACATCCGGCGCACGCGGATTTCCTCTCTCCACCAGCATAGCGCAGTGGGGAGGGGACACGAGGGTGGGGCTAAAAATGAGATAGACTCTACTCGCACACAAGCTGCGGCGTTGGGATCACGGCGAACTGGTCGTTGGTATAAACGGGTTCGCCGCTGATCTTCCACTCTTGTTTGACCACCGCATAATCCACATCATAATCGCGCACGACAGTGCAAAGGCGATCCTGCGTCATCGGCTCGAAGATGAAATCTTCATCATTAAAACCCAGCGCTTCCATACGTGTGTACCAGTCAATGGCCCACCCATTGTGGAAAATACCAATGGTGCCATCTTTCCAGTCGCCCAAATAAGCGCGTTTGGTTTCCATGCGGAAACCGTCGTATTCCGGCGGTGTGACGAACATGGCCGTTTCAGGGGTGTTGTCTCGAATCCAGATCAGCGTTTGCTGCCAATCATCCGTCATGTGTTTTTGTTCGTCGGGAATCTTGCTGTCCACCACCGCAGGCCAGGCGAGGCTGAACGCGGCGACCGTAAACCAGGCAGCGGCCATGTGGCCCTGGGTGGAGAGGTTTAATTCTTTGCGGTGCTGCACCAAATAGCGCACCACGACGAACAGCCCGCCCAACACGAGGGTCAGGATGATCCCCACCAGCAGGCGGTGGTTATTTACCCAGGGGGTATCCAGGTCCACGATCAGCGGGTAGGGGGTGGGTTGGTTCGGCGGGGCCAGTTCCAGCACCCAGCGGGGACAGGTCAGCGCCAGAATCAAACCGAAGGCCAGCCAGTGCTGCCAGCGTTTATCGGACTGGATCAACTGGCCGAACATATTGGCATAGTAGAACATCATCATCACGGTGATCAGCCATGTGCTGCGGATCAGTTGCAGCTCGATGATGAATTCCAGCGGCACGACTTCGGCAAAAAAGGTGGCGACCACGCACAACCCGGCGATTCCGGCGACCATCGACAACACCATGCGGTGTTTTTCGGACTCTGGCAAGCCAAACCGCCAGGAATAACGCCACAAGAGCAGCAGCGCCGCAAACCCGACCCATAGAATCGGTTGAATAGTCGAGGGGAAAACGACATACCACAGCCGCATTCTCATGATCTCGATAAATTGATCGAGTGAGGCTTCGGTGAGCGGTAGGGAAAACTTCCAGTAGAGCGTTGGGAGCGCCATGCCCGCCATCAAAAACGGCAGGTGCAGCAGCCGCCACGACCACACTTTAGGGTTGAGCAGTACGGCGACGAACCACATAAAGGTGACAAAAAACGCGGTCATCGCGTTGATATTCACCGCGATGCCCAACAGCGAGGCGGCGAGGCTGTAACGACCCCGGAAGATAAACACCAGCGCCCACAGCTCGATAGCGATGGCGAAGGTTGTGTGGGTGATAAACGGCGAGTGGATAAAGTCTCCACCGGGGTTGGAAAAATAGACCATCCACAAGATCACCGCATACGGTCCCACCCGGCGCTCGCGGAACAGCGTTTCGCCCAACATATATACGCCGCCCAACGTGATCGCTGTGGAGAGAATATACAGTGTTTGCAACAGTTCGGAGAGCGGAAACACGCGCGCGAGAAGGCCAATCGCCGGGTAAAACAGGGTGACATAACTGTCCCGCGCTTCGACCAGGGTATCATCAATGAACTCATTCGGGTTCGCGTAAGAATTGATGATCGGGATTTGCACCGACTGATCGCGGAAATTGTTGACGACGCCGTATTCGATCCCCTGCACGCCGAACACCGCTAAAAAGGTGCTGAGGGCGATAAACAAAAGGACGGATTGACGATAGGGCGTGAGTTTACGAATTGACTGGTTTCTCACCGGGCCACAACCTGTATAATATAGGATAAGTTCGGATAACCATAACCGCATGGATTATCCTGATCTGGGGCTTTTGCCGCAACTATTCGCGGAGCCGTCCCCAGTGGTTAACCCATGCGGTTGGTGTATGGTTTAAGGCCGGTTCTGGTTACGAAATGCGATAATAACGCCCTTGCAGCAGCGCTTTGGTGCGCTGTGAAAGTGACCAGGAATCGCGCATATGCGACCATTGATAATTGATGTCAACCGCTTCCTGGTAATAACCTTCAAGCCGCGACATGATGACCGGCCAGGGGCGGCGTTCGGCAAACTGGCGCGACTGGCGTGACATCCGCTGGCGCAGATCGGGCGAGTCTTGCAGGCGTTTGACGGCTTGGGCGAAAGCATTCGGATCGGCAGGGCAGACAAAACCGTTCACGCCGTCCGTCACCAGGTCGATGATCCCGCCCTGGTTGATGATGACCGCCGGAAGCCCGGAAGCTAACGCTTCTTGCACAACCTGGCCGAACGTTTCGCTGGGGCCAGGGAAGACAAAAATATCGGCGCTGGCATAAGCATCGGCGAGATCGTTGCCGTACATATAGCCGGTGAAAACGGCGTTGGTTCCTTCGAACAACATTTCGAGGTTGTCGCGTTCGGCCCCATCCCCGACCAGCGCCAGGACCACGCCAGGCAGGCGGGCGATCTCGACCAGCAGATCGATGCGTTTTTCTGAGGCGAGGCGGCCTACATACAGGCACACCAGCGAGCCGGGATCGCGGCCTTGCAGCAGGCGTTCACGGATCGCAGGACTGCGGCGGCGCGGGCTAAACCGTTCCAGGTCAACCCCGCGTCCCCACAGGCGCAGCCGTTTGTAGTTTTGTTGTTCAAGCTGGCGCATGGTATAGCCTGACGGCGCGAGCGTGAGGTGGCAGCCGTTGTGGATATAACGCAGCCAGTCCAGCATGGCGGTGGTCAAAAAGCCCATCCCGTAATGCTGAGTGTAGGCGGGCAGATCGGTCTGGTAGTTGGCGATCACCGGGATATTGCGGCGGCGGCCTTCCCACATGCCCCCCACTGACATCGCTACCGGGCTGAACAGATGGATTAAGTCCGGCAAAAAGGCGTCCAGGTGGGCGCGGATCGACGGGGCCGGAATCGCTACCCGCGTTTCGGGCGCGAACGGTAGGCCCACCGAGGGCAGGGGGACAACCTGGCTCGGTCCGACATTATAAGGGGCGATATCTGGGGCAAAAACCATCACTTCGCGCCCGGTCTGCTGCAAATAACGCAGGGTGAGATAGGCGGATTTGGCGACACCGTCTACTTTAGGGAAAAACGATTCGGCAAACAAAGCCACGCGCCTGACAGGAGCCTGGTTGACGATAGTAGGCAGTGACAGGTGACTGGCTTCTTGACCGAAGACACGATCTATTTCATTAGAGTCAAGACTGGTTAATGCTTGTATGAGTCTTTGTTGCGACATTCTCACCCACCCCAATAGCCAAGGAGTCAAGTGTTCCAAATTATATGAGTGGCAGATTAAAATCAAACAACACTAACCCCAAATGTATTTTATAGCAAGTTTAAATCAAATTAATATCATAAAAAGGCTATTACGAAAAATCCTGTGTCATTGATCTACTTGATATAACACTGAAGCCTGAAAATCGTAACGGTAAAGGAGATCACATTGGACCGAGTTGGGTTATATGCCTGGGGTGGACCTGGAACAATCCGTTTGCTTAATGTAAAGTACCACTCACCAAAAATTAATGAAGCCAGTTTTATGCAGTTGTACGAACCGGGTTTTTTGCAGCAAGCCCGCCAAAAACTCGGCGTGACCGATATGTGGGTCACCTATTCGTGGGGGTTTGCCGACTCTACTGAACAACCTGATCGTGATTATATGGTTGGACGGCTGGATCATTTTCACCGCCACGACATCGCCGCCCATGCTTATGTCCAGGGACTGAATGTCGTCGCCGGTGAGTTCGCCGGATCAGACATTTTCTGCCGCGATACCAAAGGAAATATGCTGCGTTACAGCAAGGGGCGCGGGCTAACGTGCCCCAATAACCCGGCGGCGCGGCAGATTATTTTAGATCGAGTGGCGGCGGCCTGCAAGCATGAGTTTAGCGGTGTGTTTGTCGACAATATCTTGTTTGGCCTGCCCCCGTTTTTCGTCCGGCGTGATTATACCTCGTTTTTTGGCTGTGCCTGCCCGCACTGCCAGCGCGCTTTCCGCGATCACTTCGGCTATGACCTGCCACTGCGAGGGATCAGCGGCGAAAAACAACTGGTGGATTACCTGGAATTTCGCTGCCAGAGTGTCGCGGCGCTGGTGGCTGAACTGTCGCAGGTCGCCAGGGGCAGCGGCAAACAGTTCGGGGTGAATCTGTATGATCCGCTGTGGCACTCGCCGGAGATTTATTTCGGGTATCATCTGGCGCAGATCGCGCCGCTGCTGGACTATTATCTGATCGAGAATCACGCGCTGGGCAAAAACGGCGGGATCGATAACCGTCACCTGACCCCACTGATCGACTCGACACCGCGTAAGCCGGTGTTTGTCGTGTCCTATCGTTATGGTATCGGTTACGATGCGGCCTATAACCAGCGAGAGTTGGATACGATCTGGAGTGATGCGCACTGGTTGGGTTATGCGCCCTGCATGAAAGCGACGGAATTTGTCACACGGGGGGTATGGCACGCGCTGGACCTGGATCACCTGGATGCTCCGGCGCTGCACCCGTTGGCGCACGCCGCCAGAATCTCAGATGCGCTGCCGCTTCGGTGCAGCCTGCCTGCCGAGCGCCCCTTGATTCACTGGGGCAGTCGTTATTATGCGCGGCTGATCCAGTTGTCGTTTGAGCATAAATGGCTGGCGCGGCTGCTGGTGCGTTCGCGGCTGGTGGTGATTCTGATGCGCATGTACAGAAAATATAACCTGGACGTGCTCGACGCACTGGCCCTGCCGGATTCGCCGGGGTGGGTCTAAGTTACAGCCGTGCCAACATTGCCCCAAGATCGGTGCTTTGAAAGATCACCCGCTGTGGATCGATTTTCGCAGCGGGAATTTTGGACACGGCGTCTTGAGGCTGCCCCCATTTGACCAGCCGGATTTCGCCCTCGTCTATCTCTAAGCCGGTGATGCCATCCAGGTGAACACAGCAGCCGTTATTGACATAATAGGCGGGCGGTTCATTGGCGGCGCGCACGTTGAGCATAGGGCGGTGAGTATGCCCGGCGATCAGCAGCAGGCGGTTAACACGCGCCCATTCTGCGAGGTGTTGTTCGCGCGCCCAGTACAAAATATGATTGGCCGCGTCTTGCAGCATACTCAGGCCGGTGATACGCTGTACAGGTCGCCACAGGTGACGCACCACAAACCGGCTGAGGCGCGCGCCTTGATCAGAGTGGGGATCGCCCTGATGTCCATGTGTGATCACAATCCGGCTGCCCAGGATGATCGCGGGGTAGACGTTGACCGGCCCTAATACGGGTTTCAGATAACGCGCCACTTTGCCGGGATCAGCCCAATCCTGATCGTGATTGCCAAAGATGCGGTGATAAAACTGCGGCCCCTGGCGGGCGAATTCGCGCTCGGCAGCAAAAGCGGTGTCCTCATAACTCTCGATGATTTTATGGTAGTCGAGCTTCCAGCCTTCTTCGATATCTCCGTTTAAGACCAGCCGGTAGCCTTGATCCGCATAATAACGCAGCGCATGGCAGTAGAGGCGCTCGTTATGTAAAAACTCGTCGGTGTTCGCCTGGCGGCTGCCTTTGTGGACATCGCTCAAGACGATATAACGATCTTTGGTGATCTGGTAATCGCGGATGTGCAGCGCCTGGCGCAGCGAAGCAGATAGACTCTCGAAGGTGCGATACCGCTCTTTGGTGTGGGGCAGCACGCCCTGCTGCACAAGGGATATGGGCTGAATATCGCCCGAATGGATGACTTCAGAATAGGGCAAGTTCATTGATTACGATCCGTTTCCGCCAATACGATTTGAGTCCTTGGCGGAAAAGAATAAAGAACATCGTCCGCCTACATTACTTTAATCATTCTACATTAAGTCTTTTTCTCAATTATATCCTATTTTCATTATTGTGAGATTAAACTGGATTAACCAATATGTGAGTAAAGTGGCCTGTATTTGTTGATTTTCATCTATCGATCTGCCCGCGCCTTTATTGACGGGCTGACTGGCATCGAGTAAATTATGGCTACCCTTTTTGCACGGCTTACATGAGATTTTGGAGGGAAAGATGATGAGAAAAGTGTTTGCCATCACTGTTCTGCTCGCTGTCTGTTTGGGTTCGCTCGGCATCAGCGCCAGCGCCCAGGAAGGCGACCCTATCCGTATCGGCCTGCAAGGCCCCATGACCGGCGATTATGCTTATGAAGGTCAGGGTTTCGAGAAAGCCGTCCAACTTTTGGTCGACCAGGTGAACGAAGAAGGCGGCCTGTTGGGTCGTCCGGTGGAACTGGTGATCGAAGATGACGCGGGCGATCCTACGCAGTCGGCGTTGGTCGCGGATCGTATGATCGATGCGGAGGTCGTCGCGGTGATCGGTGCGTATAACTCGACCGCGACCGAACCGGCCTCGGAAATCTACAACGAAGAAGGCATTCTGCACATCACTCCCTCCTCGACGGCGACTCGGTTGACCGAAAAAGGTTTTGAACAGTTTTTCCGCGTGTGCTTCCTGGATGATCGGCAGGCGTTGTTTGCCGTGATGGCGATGCAGGACGTGATCGGTGCTGAGAAGATCGGGATACTGCACGACAACTCAACGTATGCTTCCGGGTTGGCGGACTGGGCGCGGATTTATGCGGAAGAAGCCGGGTTGGAAGTAGCATTTTATGACGCGATCAACCCCGATGACCAGGACTTCACCCCCATTTTGACCAACATCGGCGAAGCAGAACTCGATGCGGTGTTTTTCACCGGCTATCACGCGCAGGGCGGGCTGCTGCTGCGCCAGACGGCAGAACTCGGCCTCGATATTCAGTGGATCATGGGCAACGCCAGCAACAACCCCGAAATGATCGAAATCGGCGGGGTCGAAGCCTCGGCGGGAACCTTCATCGTGACCGAACCGCTGCCGCAAGACCTGGAATATCCCGAAGCCGTCGAGTTTGTGGAAGCCTTCACCGAAGCCTATGGCGAACCCCCGGCGAGCGTATGGTGGTTGTTGGCGGGTGAGGCGTTTAATGTGATCGCCTATGCTATCGAAGAAACCGAGAGTGACGATCCTGAAGTGCTGGCTGAATATCTGCACACAGAATTTTCGGACTTCCCCGGCATCAGCGGCCCGATTATCGGCTTTGACGAAAAAGGCGACCGCATCGGGACGATCCATGCCCTGTATGAAATCAATGAGGAGGGTGTGATATCTTATTACGCTGAGCAGCCTCAGCCCGCCGCCGCCGAATAACGTTTACCCCTATCCCCCCTGGCCTCACAGGTAGGGAGAGGGGATTGGTGCAAGACATTAGGTTATGCCTATTTCTCCCGCTTTAGCCTCACCCCAACCCCTCTCCATTGCATGGAGAGGGGCTGCCTTTTTGCTCAACATTCCCCCCTCTCTACGAAGTGGAGAGGGGGCCAGGGGGTGAGACTCAGCGAAAAACAGCCCGAAATCCAGAGGCCGCGACATGGAAACCTTCTTACAACAACTGATAAATGGTCTGACCATTGGCGGATTTTATGCAGTGGTGGCGCTCGGTTATACGATGGTGTATGGCGTGCTGAAGCTGATCAACTTCGCGCATGGTGATATGTTCATGTGGGGGACGCTGGCAGGCTGGGGCCTGCTGACCACCGTCCTGGCCGGATTCACCGATCTTGATCTGATCGCGATTTTGATGGTTTCGGTCCTGATCATTGCGTTTGTCGGCGTGATGGGCATGACGATTGAGCGAGTCGCCTATCGACCTCTGCGCACGGCGGGGCGTTTGTCGCCGATTATCTCCGCGTTGGGTGCGGCGTTTATCCTCGAATCGGTAGCGCGGAATGTCTCCGATGCCCGCTGGCGCACCTACCCGGAAGGGTTATTAAAAGAACTGCCCGATCTGCGCCTGACCGAAAAAGTCGCACTGTCCGGCTTGCAGATGATCATGTTGGTGATCTGCGGATCGATCATGGTCGGCTTGTACCTGTTTGTACAGCGAACCCGCGTCGGCACAGCGATGCGGGCTGTTTCGCTCGATCACAATGTGTCGCGCCTGATGGGGATTAATGTGGACCGGATTATTTCGATTGTCTTTTTTATCGGCCCGGCGTTGGGTGGGTTGGCGGGGCTGCTGGTCGGCATTTATTACGGATCGTTTAATTTTACTTTGGGCTGGACATTTGGACTCAAGGCATTTATTTCAGCGATTTTGGGCGGTATCGGCAATATTCCCGGCGCAGTATTAGGCGGATTTATTTTGGGCGTGGCCGAAACGATGGTGGTCGCCTACGGGCCAGACCTGGGCCTGCCGGATGCATCGGCCTGGAAAGACGCTATCGCCTACGTGCTGCTGGTGATTATTTTGATTGTGCGTCCTACCGGGCTGCTGGGCGAAACCGTCGCCGAGAAAGTGTGACAGGGTGACACGATGATAACCCACGTCTATCGACGTATTCCTCCCCGGCTGTGGGAAGTGCTGCTGCTGCTGTTGGCGATAGCGCTGCCTTATTTCTCATTTATGGATC
>JACRBK010000067.1 GCA_016234525.1 Chloroflexota bacterium | reverse complement strand
GGGCTTGCGCTTCTGGAGTTACCTGCGGGGGGAGGTTTACACTTTGGTGACCTCCATCACCCCGCAGTATTTACGGTTCGTTGAGTTCCCACCCCTCTCCCTTAAAACTGTCGGAGAGTAAACTACGAAGTGGAGAGGGGGTTAGGGGGTGAGGCTAAAACGAGAGAGAAAATCTTACCCTTCGCCCTCGTCACCACCAGCGTCATCACCACCACCATCACCGCCAGCATCATCAGCGCCACCACCGTCATCACCACCGCCGTCATCACCGCCAGCATCGTCACCGCCGGTATCTTCGGCAGAACCATCGCTCGCATCGTCAGCAGAATCATCGCCCGCGTCGTCCTCGGCGGTGTCGTCAGCGGTGTCGTCAGCGGAATCGTCGCTGACGTCGTCGCCTTCGCTGTCGTCGCCCATTTCGCTCTCATCTTCGAGGCTCATTTCGACTTCAGCGGCGAAATCTTCAGCATCTTCAGGATCAACCGTCTGGGCAAAGGTGGTACGATCCAGGCTGCTTTCAAACGCCGCAATTTGTTCATCGGTCATCCCGTAAGTCTCCGACAGATACTCGCCCAACGCTTCGGGATCGCCGCGCAGTTCCAGCAGATACCCCAGGTCGGCCATGTCAACGCCCGCGCCTTCGAGCAGGGTCTGAGCTTCATTCGCCTGGAAATTCGCCAGTCGTTCGGCGGTGAAACTCTCACCCTCGTTGCCAACGATCCCGGTGATATTCGTCATCGCCAGTTCCAACGTTCCGCCTTCGTAGCCCAGTTCTTCCAGGTGGGCGCGGATCGCTTCAGGATCACCCAGCGCCAAAATGTCATTAACAGCGCCCGGTTCCAGGCCCAGACCTTCCAGCCGGTAAATGAGACTCTTAGCCGTCCAGCCGTCCAGCGTTTCGCCTGTGATGCCCTGCGCGGCTAACTGGGCCGCCACCCCCTGGAACGCCTGAATCTGGTCAGCGGTGTAACCTTGTCCCTGCATAAACGCTGCCAGCGCTTCGGGATCGTTCAAATAGGGCGCTGCTGAAAACAGGGTATGTGAGTTAAGACCAATTTGATTCAGCATCCCATCGATCTGACCGGTGAGCATCGTATATTGCAGCAGCCCGGAGGTCGACGCTTCTTGAATCAGCGGGGCCGCGTCTTGCAAAACTTTCAGGGCCTGTTCTTGAGTCAGCCCTTTTTCCATCAGTGCCGCGGCCATCGCCTGCGGATCGGTGAGTTTGGGGAACAGCGCTTCGAGATCGGTCATGCTGAGATTGTACGGTCCCAAAATCGCCATCGCCTGGCCGAGCAGTTCTTGCGACGGCGAAGGATTGAGCACCGCTTCCAGCATCATCACATTCTGTGGGGTGATAAATTCCTGAGCTTGTTCGGGGGTATAACCGTACTTGATCAGCGTTTCCGCCAACTTTTGAGGATTACTCGCATAAGCCGACAATTCCACGAAAGATTCAGGGGGAAGATTGTAGGCCGCTAAGGCCGCCGCGCCTTGATCCACGCGCCGATCTCCCTGAGCGTGAACGGGCAGAGCCAAACTAACCAACATAGACACCAACAATAAAACAAACGAACGCCGAACCAGGGTGTTCATACTTTCTCCTCAATTGTGTGCAAAAACTAATACGCGCAAGGGGATGTGAAATGTTATTCACATACTATTCTGTCGCAGATTTCAGGGAAAAAGGTCTGCTATTTTTTACGACTCGCTGATTTCCCTGATTTTTGCCGGACGCAAGAAAATATTGCGCCGCGTGAGGATCACGCCTGCCATCGTCAGCACGCCGCCCGCGAGCAGCGCCGCCGTCACCGGGTCGCCGAGCAGCATAATGCTGGCAGCGGCGGCAACAATCGGCGTGAGGTTGTTATAACCTGCCGCGCGCGTCGGCCCCAACACCCCCAGCGCGTAGTTCCACACGATGAATCCGGTCACGCTGGAAAGCACCCCGCTGTACAGCAGATTGGGCCAGACACGCAGCGGCAGATCGTCCGCTGTCAGTGTGATCAGGTCGGGCAGTGCCAACAGGCCCAACCCGAACGCCGTCAGGGTATAACTCCAGATCGCGACCGACATGCTGCCCGCGCGGTCAACGGTGGGCTTGCCGATCAGTGTCGATACGGCGGCCAGCAGCGCCGCCGCCAACATGATTGCGCTGCCGATCAGATCGTCATGAGAGAGCGCCAGCCCTTCCCCAGAACGCCCCAACACCACCAGCACCACCCCGCCCAACGTGATCACGATTCCGATCAACAGCCCGCGCCGGGGGCGCAGCCGTCCCTGCCCCAGGCTGATCAGCGCGGTCCAGGTAGGGGCCGTCGCCGCCAGCAGCGCGACATTGGTCGAAGTGGTGTAATTCATACTGTTGACAAAGCCCACCTGATAACCGATGGAGCCGAGCAGCGCAATCGCGGCGATTCCGCCCCAGGCATCACGCGGGATATGCCGCGCGGCGGGCGTGCGCCACGCCAGCAGCAGGATCAGCGGCAGGCCAAGCGAAAACCGGATCGCGTTAAACGTCAGCGGCGCGAAGTCATCCAGGCTGTCTTTGACCACTACAAAATGAAAACCCCAGATCAGCGTGATCACACTCATGGCGAGATCAGCGCGCCGAGGATAGAGGATTGTTTTAAGTCTGTTCAAGAGAGATTCAATCGTCCTATCGCATCATTTCCACAATAAACCGTCCGCCGGGGCCTGAAGACCCCGGCTGTGGACGAGCAAGACCTTCACCAATGGCCCTGCGAAAACACGAGAATCGCCCGGCTGCGGCAGGGGGTGAGGCCGGATTTACCCCTATCCTCCCCCTTTCCCCGCTGCGCAGAGAAAAGGGGAGGCGGCGTTTTTACATTATTCGCTACTCTTCCCCTTCTTCAACCACCTCATCGCCGCCGCCTTCGTCACCACCGCCCTCCATATCACACGCATCACCGATCCCGTTGCCATCCCCATCGGCTTGATCGTCGTTCCAGGTGAACGTACAGTTATCATAATCATCGCCGATGCCGTCACCATCGCTGTCGATTTCTTCGCCTTCATCCAACGATTCTTCGCCGTCGTCCAGCGATTCTTCGTCTTCATCGAGCAGTTCGCCGTCTTCAACGTCCTCCCCTTCAGCGTCGAAATCTTCTTCGTCTTCGCCTTCCTCGTCGTAGAAAAATTCTTCACCTTCGGCGTCAAAGTCCGCGTCGATGTCAAATTCTTCGACTTCAGAATCACACTCGTCGCCAATGTCGTCGCCATCCAGATCGATCTGGAAGGGATTCCACTCGTCCGGGCAAGTGTCGAAATCGTCTGGCACGCCGTCCCAGTCCTCATCTTCGGTGAACTGGCACAGGTCGCCTACACCGTCGCCGTCTTCATCTTCCTGATCCGGGTTAAACAAGCCGGGACAGTTATCCTCTTCTTCTTCGCCTGCGCCG
>JACRBK010000546.1 GCA_016234525.1 Chloroflexota bacterium | reverse complement strand
GTATCAGGCACGACCACCGCATCAATCGAGTCGCGGTAGGCGATCATAGCGAGCTGTTCGATCTGTTCCTGGTGGGCGTCATCCCAGCGCACAAGATGATACTTGTCAGGGACCGGCAGCACCGGGATCGGCGTTTGCCGAAGCTGGCGCACCATCCGGCAGCGCTCAAAAAACACGACTCCGCGCTGCTCCCAACCGTCTCGCACCCCTGGCGATTGATCGCGCATCCGCGCCTCGATCACCGCCAGGGTGGGGGATTGTGAGAGCCGCGCAAAAACATGATCGACTAACGCCAGGCCCAGATCGGCGGACATCACCGGCGGTACATACAATACCAACACCTGGGCGTAACTCTGATGGCTGTCGCTCCACCGCCAGATCACTACCCCGCGCGCTGTTTCCTGGGCATCGTAGAGACATGCCCCATGCAATTTACCCGCCTCGAAGGCCTTACGAAGCTGCTGCAAGTTAGTTTCGACGTCGCTTGTGCGCTCCAGAGCGCGCATTCTTAACAGTGCTTCGGCGTCTTCAGTTAAGGTCGTTAACGGATCAATGCGCATGATGTTCCTGTAGGGTAGATAACTCCGGTCTAGTGCAGCTCAGCCTGATCTAGTTTTTGGATCATATACCCGTCTAAAGTCACCATGGTTTCTAAAAGCTCCTGTTGATCGGCTTCGGCCCAGCCAATGGCCGAAACGGTAACGACAAACCGCCCATGTGGAACAAGTAGATTATAGAGTGTTACCAGCCCACATGGATGCTGATAGGAACCACTCGCCAGCACGGCCCCTTTTTCTAGCGTTTGAAAGTCGCTGATCGCGCCGGTATTGAGCCATGCTTGCTGTATCGCCGCGTCCTTGATATGGGCAGCGGCGCCCTGTGCGCTCTCGAACAGGTTAACATCGATCTCCACCGACAGGCCGTTTACATCGGTAGGGCATTGGCTCCCGGTATCCCACACGCGGCTGACCATGCCGATCAAACCGTCCCGCGCTGCGGCCTGGGCGGTGGCGTTCGCCAGTTCCGTCAAATTGAGATTTTGGAACATCCCCACGATCTGATCTTGGGTAAATGATCCGCTCAAACTCTGATTGAGCGCAAACGACGCGGGCAAGCCCAATTCTTGTTGAGTAGGAAGCAGGGCTTCAATACTTGCCAGGGTCGCGGGAAGTGTAGGCAAAGGCAGCGCGACTTGAGTCGGCAGAGCGGCGGGCGGCTGCGCAGAGAGTCCTGGCACGGGGGTGGGCGAGAAGGGGGTAGTGGGCAGCGCGTCGGCCCTGGCAATGATCACCAGCAGCAGTTGATCGAGCAGGCCGTTAATCATGGCCGGGTCGGTGTTGGCGTCGGCGGTGATCGTGACCATGATCATCAGGCCCCAATATTCCACATACAGCCCATATTCGATCTCTTGGGCAAAACAAGTGGGGGTTCCTACCGGGAGCGTCACCCGCCAGCCGTGTGCATTTTGCGCCGGGGCGATGGTGTAACCTAACGCGCCAAAAAATGCCTGTACCTGTGCATCGTCATAAAAACGGCGGGCAGCATCAGGGCTGCCCAACTGCCCGATCTCGCTGTAAATCTCATTCACCGGGAGGGTGGGGACACAGGCGGAATAGGTGGTTCCGATGGATTGATCCCAGCCGTAAGTGGTGACGATTTGCTGCAACTGGTCGGCTGTTTCCGCATACCCCTGGGCGCGGATCGCGGCGACCATCTCATCCGCCACGAAAGTTTCGACCTGCGGCTGAGCGGCAAAATCCGCCGGGACGTCGCCCGGTTGCAGCCCCAACGCCTGCAACTGCGGCGCGGTGAGCGGGGGCAGCGCGGCTCCGCCGGATTCTGCCGGGGTAGAGGTTGGGATCACCAGCCCGCCCAAACCACTGCTAGAAGCCGCCGTAGACGTGGGGATCATGAAACCGCTTGATGTCGGAGTGGCCTGTAACACAGCCCCCGCCATTCCCGGAAAAAATAGCGCCAGCGCCAGGATGGACACAACGACGCACCATCCCAAAATGAAGCCAAGCGCTTTGTTCCGCATACTCTTTACTCCTCGTGAGAACCAACCACAGATAAAGGCCAAACATGATCATCAGGATCAGGCGCGTTTGTCCACCGTTTGCCTGACAAAACCGCTTGAACCATAACCATCTTATTATAATACTCATTGTTCGTAGAATAAGGGAAAAAGATCAGCGTGAACGTCTATCAGGTTAACGCGCTTACCAAGTTTTACAGCCGCCAGACTTGCCCGGCCAACGATCAGATCACGTTCAGCGTCGAGGCTGGGGAAATTTTCGGGCTGTTAGGCGATAACGGCGCAGGCAAAACGACGCTGGTACGCCAGATGGCGAATCTACTTGCGCCCACCAGCGGCACGATCCACCTGTTCGGCCAGCCGTTGACCATCTCGCCGCTGTATGCGCCCGGCCAGATCGGGTATATGCCGCAGGATGGCATGGCGTTAAATAACCTGACGGTGGGTGAAACGCTCTATTTTACGGCGCATTTACGCGGACTCAGCCGCCGTGAAGCGCGGGCTGAGCGTGACCGGCTGATCGATCTGTTCGATCTCGGCGCAGTGCGGGATCGGATGCCGCCCCGGATCAGTGGGGGGCAGCGGCGGCTGACGCTGCTGGCGGTGACGCTGGCGGCCTCTCCGCCCGTTGTGCTGCTGGACGAACCCACCAACGATCTCGATCCGCAGCACCGCCGCCTGGTGTGGGACGTACTGCGCGATCTGAAACGCCAGCGCGGGACGACGATCATTTTGGTGACGCACAATGTAATCGAGGCTGAGCGTGTGATCGAGCGCGTGGGCATTCTGCGCGCGGGAAAGTTGATCGCGGTCGGTCGGCCAGGGGCGCTCAAGGCCGAATTGAACCAACATCTCCGGCTGGAAATGGTATTCGCGCCCGATTCACCGCCCACACTGCCGGATGGCGCGGCTCCCCGCGAGATCGCGCCGGGGCGCTGGCAGGTGTTGATTGATCCCGACCACGCCCCGGCGTATTTACACGCCCTGACTCACATGCCCAGCGTCGAAGATTTCAGCCTGGGGACGGCCACCCTCGAAGATTTGTATCTGACGCTGGCGGGGAAAGAGCTAAACAAGCTTTCAGCTTTCAGCCCTCAGCCTTCAGCAAAAGCAGATGCCTGACGCATTTTTGATTAGCTGC